>NZ_JADEXH010000028.1:0-83807 GCF_015207205.1 Sphaerospermopsis sp. LEGE 08334
ATTCAGTCTCATTCTCTCATTTTTTCCTGAATTTATTCTCAATGCCCTATGAATTTCTCTTTAGTAGTCAAATGGGAATTAAAGTCTATATTTTTACTTTCTTTATTGCGTATTTATATTTAAGCCTCTATGCTGCTTATGATACTTGTATATGTACTACATTTTGAAGTGCGGAATGTGGGTTATAGTTGAAAATCAGGTTGTTGTGGAGTTGAAAGCGATAATTAATTTAGAAGATGTCCATTTAGCGCAAGCGAAAAATTATTTGGTTGCTTATAATTTTCCTGTGGGGTTGTTGATTAATTTTGGTGCGTTGAAGTTGGAATATAGGAAGGTTTTTAATTCTAGATATCATGTTTAATTTGTCAGAATCAGGATAAGCAGGATTATAGGATTTACAGGATGTTGTTGTTTTATTGTCTATGAGAAATAGAGACTTTGGGATGATTGATAAGATAAATTATCTGTTAAATTATTAAATTATCTGCTGTTACTTCTTGACTGTTGGTGTAACTGTATTTTATCATCTTTCAATATTTACAGACAATTCATCAATTACAATCCTGTAAATCCTCAAATCCTGGACATCCTGATTCAGACAATGACAATTTCAGCATCCCACCAATAACCTACAAATAACAATCCTGAAAATCCTCAAATCCTGGACATCCTGATTCAGACAATTAAAATTTCCCCATCCCACCAATAATTTACAAATAACAATCCTGAAAATCCTCAAATCCTGGACATCCTGATTCAGACAATAAAAATTTCAGCATCCCACCAATAACCTACAAATAACAATCCTGAAAATCCTCAAATCCTGGATAAGCTATTACGCACCTAAATTTTATAATCCTAAAATGGTTAAATCTTGTGGGGTGGGCAAATGCAAAATTACCATATTTTCAAAAAAGATATTATTAAACTGAAAATACGAAGTAAAATTTCCCAAAAAGCAAGGGTTATTTTCCATGTAAAAATGATTGATTCCCATGTAATACGAAAGGCTATTTTAAAGATATAGATTATCATTTCTGTTAATAAATTGATAATACTGTAAAGTGGACTAGTAGTCACCTCAACACTAGATATTTTTACTTTTCTCAAAGATATAATATTATTTGGCTTGAGAGAATTTTCTGGATTTAGTTTATTATCTTTGCTCAAAGTTCTAATATTGTCTAAAATTGGAGGATTTTCTGTAACTGGTTTATTGTTTTTATTCATCAATATATTTTGTCCAATAATTATTAAACTAAAAACACAAATTAGTAACCCCACAGTTTGAATAAGACTACGACGTGAAAATGCTAATTGTTGGTTAGACTGTGGGAAATTAGAAATTTTTGAGTTGGGAGGTTGGAAACTGGGACTTTGTATAGAACTTTGTAAAACCTTTAAAACTTCCTGTGCTGACTGATAACGATCTTCATAGTTGAATTTTAATAAATTATCTAAAATTTCTCCTAATTCTACACTAACGGATTGTTGTACATGATCACGCCAATTATTTACCCAAGCATAACCTTGATTTTTCCATAAATGCCAAGGATGAACATCAGTGAGCAAATGAAAACAAGTTGCACCTAGACTAAATAAATCACTAGCAGGATAAACTTCTCCATCATCCATTTGTTCAACAGCAGCATAACCAAAAGTACCAATTCTTGTACTTGACTGCAATGTTCCATGAATTTGTTTAGAAGCCCCAAAATCAATTAAAAATAATTTACCATCACTGTAGCGACGCATGATATTCTCAGGTTTAATATCCCGATGAATAATATTTTGATTATGAACTATTATGAGAACTGGCAATAATTCTAGTAATAAGGCTTTGATTTTTTTATCATTAAATTTTCCTTGATTTGTTAATTCTATTAATAAATCTTCTCCATCAATAAAATCTTGAATTAAATATAAATAGCCTCTTTCTTCAAAATAGGCTTTTAGTTTGGGAATTTGGAGATGTTCAATTTTTTGTAATTGTTTTGCTTCTTGTTCAAATAATTCTTGAGCTTTTTTTAAAGCATAGCTACTCTGAGTTTGTGGTGCTAGTTGTTTAATAACACAATTTTCCTCTAATTTATCAATATCTTCTGCTAAATAGGTTTTGGCAAAACCTCCTCCACCTAATGGTTTAATAGGACGATAACGACTTCTGAGGATAACTAAGGGAACACCACAGTTAAAACAAAATTTTTCAGTATCGGGTTGTAAGGGGTTATCACAGTCTGGGTTTAGACAACATATCTGTTTCATGGGTAGGTCTTAGTAGATAAGCTAGGTTATAAAATTTAGATACCGGACTTCTAAAAGATAATTAACAAATCACAATCAAAATGGTGCGTTACATTTCATTAACGCACCCTACAATTAACTAACTATAAGCCTCCATCGGTAAACAAGAACAAACAAAATTCCGATCCCCAAAAGCAGCATCTATCCTACCCACACTTGGCCAGAACTTAAATTCCTTACTCCAACTTGCAGGATAAGCAGCTTGTTCACGAGAATAACCATGATTCCACTCACCAACAATCAAACTTTCCGCAGTGTGAGGCGCATTTTTCAACAGATTATCTTGCAGATCCATCTTACCAGATTCAATCTCAGAAATCTCCTTTCTAATCGCAATTAACGCCTCACAAAAACGATCCAATTCTTCCTTAGATTCGCTTTCCGTTGGTTCTACCATAATTGTACCAGCCACAGGCCAAGAAACGGTAGGAGCATGAAAACCATAGTCCATTAACCGCTTCGCAACATCATCAATTTCGATGTTTGCTGATTTTTTCAAAGCACGTAAATCTAAAATACATTCATGTGCCACAAAACCATTTTTTCCCTGATACAAAACCGGATAAAATGACTCCAATTTCTTAGCGATGTAATTAGCATTTAAAATCGCAATTTTGGTAGCTTCCGTTAACCCCTCTGCACCCATCATTGCAATATACATCCAAGAAATTACCAAAATACTCGCACTTCCCCAAGGTGCAGCAGAAACCGCACCAGAGAATTTTGGATTTTGGATTTTGGATTTTGGATTATTTTGCTGTATTGTTGTCACAAAATGACCTGGTAAAAAGGGTACGAGATGGGAAGCGACACCAATAGGACCCATTCCCGGACCACCACCACCATGAGGAATACAGAAAGTTTTGTGTAAATTCAAGTGACAGACATCTGCACCAATATCACCAGGACGACAAATACCCACCTGAGCATTCATATTAGCTCCATCCATGTAAACTTGTCCACCGTGTTCATGAACTATGGCACAAATTTCTTGAATTGCTTCTTCAAACACACCATGAGTTGATGGATATGTCACCATTAAAGCTGCTAATTCATTGCTATGTTTTTCAGCTTTCGCTTTTAAATCAGCAACATCAATATTACCCTGATCATCACAAGCAATTCCTACAACTTTCATTCCACACATTACCGCACTTGCAGGATTTGTACCATGTGCAGATTGAGGAATTAAACAAACATTTCTGTGTCCTTCTCCCCGATTTTCATGATAGTCTCTAATTACCAAAAGTCCCGCATATTCACCTTGAGAACCTGCATTTGGTTGTAAAGAAATTCCGGCAAAACCTGTAATTTCTCCTAACCAGGTTTCTAATTTTTGAAAGAGAATTTGATAACCTCTGGTTTGAGAAATTGGTGCAAAAGGATGGATTTTCCCAAATTCTGCCCAAGTTACGGGAATCATTTCTGAAGTTGCGTTTAACTTCATGGTACAAGAACCCAAAGGAATCATTGATGTTGTTAATGATAAATCCTTGGTTTCTAGTTGATGTAAATAACGTAATAATTCCGTTTCTGAATGATAGCGGTTGAAAATGGAATGAGTGAGATATTTACTTTCACGAAGTTGGGAAATCTGAGAACTTGAAAAAGTGATTTCTGCAATATTAAAAGGTAGCTGATCTTGCAGTGCGAAAACTTGCAATAAATCAATTACATCTGCTTCCGTTGTCGTTTCATCTAAGGAAATACCCACATCAGAATTATCAAAAATTCGCAAGTTGATATTTCTGGCATCCACAGCTTCTAAAATTGCCTGTAAACTGGTATTTCCTAACTCTATCCGCAGAGTATCAAAAAAGTTGTCACTAACAATTTTATAACCTAACTTTTGCAAACCTGCGGCTAAAGTTGCGGTAAGTTCATGGATATTTTGAGCAATTCCCCTTAAACCATCGGGTCCATGATACACTGCATACATCCCCGCCATCACTGCCAACAATACCTGCGCTGTACAAATATTACTGGTGGCTTTATCTCTGCGAATATGCTGTTCACGGGTTTGTAAAGCTAACCGATAAGCAGATTTACCATGAACATCTTTTGATACACCCACGATCCGCCCTGGAACTAAGCGTTTATACTCCTCTTTAGTAGCAAAATACGCCGCATGGGGTCCACCGAATCCCATCGGAATACCAAACCTCTGGGTGCTTCCTACTGCTATATCTGCGCCTAATTCACCGGGTGGTGTGAGTAATGTTAAACTGAGAGGATCTGCTGCTATTGTCACCAATGCACCCTGAGCATGGGACAGTTCTATAAAGTTGCGATAGTCGTAAATTTTACCATCAGTTGCGGGATATTGCAGAATTGCCCCAAAGATAGTTTCGGAAAAATCAAAAGTTTGATGATCACCGATAATGATATTAATGCCTAAAGGTTTAGCGCGAGTATGCAATACATCAATAGTTTGGGGATGACACGCACTAGAAACAAAAAAGTTATGTGATTTATTTTTACAGATACCATAACTCATACTCATTGCTTCTGCTGCTGCTGTCGCTTCGTCTAATAAAGATGCGTTTGCAATTTCTAAACCAGTTAAATCAATAATCATGGTTTGGAAATTTAGCAACGCTTCTAAACGTCCTTGAGCGATTTCTGGCTGATAAGGGGTGTATGCTGTATACCAACCGGGATTTTCTAAGATGTTCCGTTGAATCACCGGGGGAGTGATACAATCGTAATACCCCATACCGATGTAAGAACGGTAAACTTGATTCTTGTCAGCGATTTGTTTTAATTTTGCTAATGCTGCATATTCGCTTTGTGCTGATGGTAATTTTAAATCTTGGTTAAAGCGAATAGATGAAGGTACGGTTTTATCAATTAAGTCATCTAAACTAGACAAACCCAAGAAATTTAACATTTGCTGAACATCATCGGATTTTGGTCCGATGTGTCTTTTAGCAAACTCACTTATTTGGTTGATTTTAGCGGAAACTTGAGGACGTGGGGGATTAGATACCACAAATTATGCTCCAGATGTCACAGTTTAATATATTGTAATGATTACTTGGAAATATTAGGGAATAGGAAAATTAATTATCATAGTTGACGAATAGAATCTAAGAAAATAGATTATTCCACTTTGTTTAGCGTAAATATACTTTTAGATTTATTGATGAATAGTTCCATGATATCCAACCATGCTGAACCCATGAGAGTATCAGGTATATCATCTCCAACATGAACAGGAATGATCAACTCTGTTTCATCAACTATGACTCTACCTTCATACAAATCAAAATAATCTTCACCTCTTACTGTTCGCATTTCAATTTGTGCTGCAATTCTTGGCCACTCCAAAACTGCTAAGTCTTGGGAGTTGATAGCTAACCACCCACCAGTAAAACCAGTATCTAAAAGAGCTTCAACGGAAAATACTTCGCTATTGGTAGCAACTAACTGAATTTCTAACCATAACTCACCATTGTCACCAAAAGAACCTATACCCATAATCTACCGCAGTTTCCCGTATCATTGAGGCGAAATATAGTTAGTTTCAGGTCGTTATCGCTGTATTTTTGACGAATTTGCTGTATTAACCCTTGTAGATCAGGATTAATCAAATATTCTTCCATATCGGGGTCAATGGCAATAAACCAGTTATGATGATCTACTATTAGCTGTTCTCGAAGACGTTCAAAAATAACACGACACCGTTTAGCTATTTCCTGACGTTTTGCTTGAGAATGATGTATGTCTGATAACTGTGCAGTTTTTGTAGTTGCTGATGAAAGGATGCGACTGCGACGGGGAGAAGATACCTGTCTCATGAGAAAAATTTTTTGGGATTTGTTTTAATTTACAGCAGATTGCAGATCAATGAGGTACAAAATCTAAATTGAAACCTATACACAAAGCAAGTTTTACTCCTGACTCCTGACTCCTGACTCCTGACTCCTGACTCCTGCTGTATATCAACAGATGACAAGAAACAGATCCAAAGAACATTTCAACTCTGTCACCTGTCACCTGTCACCTGTCCCCAGGTTTACAAACCTTCTACTGAAGCACTATACTCACTAGCTGTCATCCCATCTTCAACTTCACCAGGATCATTAACACGCACTTTGACCAACCAACTCTCCCCATAAGGATCATCAACTATTGACTCAGGAGAGTTAATCAAATCTTCATTGCGTTCTACTACTGTACCTGTAACTGGTGAATTGAGGTCTTCCACCGCTTTAACAGATTCAATTGTACCGAATTTTTTTCCTACTTCGACTGCCTCACCAATTTCTGACAGTTCCAAAAATACAATATCACCCAGTTGATCTATAGCAAACTCAGTAATACCAATCGTGGCTATTTCCCCATCTAGACGTACATATTCATGAGTATCTTGATAGCGTAGATCATCGGGATATTCAAAAGCCATAACACTTCCTCTTCCACGTTAAAAAAAATGGAGTTACAAGAGTAACCCAAACAACATTATTCCTCAAAAATCTCAAAACTTGTCAGTTAGTAACACGATTTTTTGAGCGATAAAAAGGACGTTTTACCACGACTGCTGGATAAGCTTTACCGCGTATCTCCACTTCTAACTGCTGTTTAACGGTTGCCAGTGGGCTGGAAACATAAGCTAAAGCAATGGGATAACCAAGGGTAGGTGATAAAGTACCGCTTGTTACGTCTCCCACTACCTGACCTGATGATAATACGGGGTAGCCATGACGGGCAATATTTCGCCCTTGGGTTTGCAAACCTACAAGTTTACGTTGTACTCCCCCGGTTTTTTGCTGTTGTAAAATTTCCCGCCCGATAAAATCGCCTTTAGTATCTAAATGTACCAGCCATCCTAAACCAGCTTCTAGGGGTGTGGTGTTATCGTCAATATCTTGGCCATAAAGTGCCATTGCAGCTTCTAAACGCAATGTATCTCTACAACCAAGTCCACAAGGAATGACACCAGCATCATAGAGACTTTGCCACAATTGTATTCCCACTTCAGGATCTACCATCACTTCAAAGCCATCTTCCCCAGTGTAGCCTGTACGAGCGAGGAAAGCAGGTTGATCAAAAATACTGGTTTCTAGATGTCCAAAGGCTTTAATTGGGGTTAAATCATCGGATACAAAAGATTGTAAAATGTTAGTAGCTTTTGGACCTTGAACAGCAATTAAAATTTTGTCCCGTGACAGGTCTTGAAACTGCACTGTATCCAGGTCAAGATGTTGTAATAACCATGTTTTGTCTTTTTCTGTTGTGGCAGCATTAACGATAATTACCGCTTTTTCGCTATCTGTATTTTCTCTACCTTGGTAGTAAATAATGATATCGTCAATGATTCCCGCTTGCTCATTTAACAATACTGTGTATTGAGCTTGACCGGGTTGCATACGACTTAAATCGGAAGGAACTAATTTTTCTAGTTGGGAAATGAGGTTTTGACCTTGGAGAGTAAATTTACCCATGTGGGAAATATCGAACATCCCCGCAGCATTTCTAACAGCTTGGTGTTCTTGGGTAATACCGCTATATTGTACCGGCATTTCCCACCCACCGAAGCTGGTAAAGCGGGCTTTGAGTTCAACACCGATGTGATATAAAGAAGTTTGCGCTAGAGTTTGGGTATTATTTTCTGGTTTAGCCACAGGTTTTTTTGGTATTTTAGGTATTTTGGGCGATCGCAAGTCAACATTTATCCATCCTAGTATTAAGTCAAAAGTCATGCACTCAAAAGTCAAAACTAATAACTTCTGCTTCCTGAACTCCTGTAACTCCTGACTCCTGACTCCTGACTCCTGACTCCTGACTCCTGACTCCTGACTCCTATTCCTAACTAGCAACTTGGGTTAATAATTAATAGTGTAATTGTTGAGATTTATTAAACAAAAATTATGAAGCGTGGGCAAATTTGGCAAATACTCGCTAGTGTGGTTTTAGCTGTGGTGTTGTTTGTATCTCCCTTATCCGCACAAGCAGCAAGTTCTTCCAGTATTACCCGTTCTGCGGGGTATGAAGTCGAAAGTCAAGATTTTTCTGGACAAAGTTTAATAGGTAAAGAATTTACCAACATTAAACTAGAAAACGCTAACTTTAGCAACGCTGACTTACGGGGTGCTGTGTTTAATGGTACTCTATTAGAAGGTGTAAATTTACATGGTGTAGATTTTAGTCAAGGTATTGCTTATTTAGCCAAGTTCAAAAATGCTGATTTAAGTGATGCAGTATTAACAGATGCGATGATGTTGCGTTCCATATTTGATAAAGTTGATGTTACTGGTGCGGACTTTACCAACGCGGTTTTAGATGGAGTAGAGATTAAAAAACTTTGTGCTAAAGCTAGTGGTATTAATTCTAAAACTGGTGTAGATACTCGTGAATCTTTAGGATGTAGATAAGTAAAACCATAACCCGCCTGGGAATTAATTCCCAGTCTCATAGCAAAAGTCATCTAAAGATGACTAAATAACCCGAAAATTTTTAGTAAACTTTAGTTTACTTTGGTTATTAGCCCAGAAATTCATTTCTGGGCGGGTATGGAAGCTAACAGATAACTCTTTTTAACCTTAATTTTTACTGAATATCTACTAATTGAAAAGTCTTTTCCATTTCTAATCTTTGTTCTGCATTTCGTAGAAAATACCCATCAATCATCGCTGAACCTAAAAGTTTTCCTAATTCATCTCGGCTAGTGGTAATCATAGTATTATATCTGTCATGAGGCAAATTACCTAACATGGCAACAATAGATTTTTGAATCAATTCTAATACTTCTGGTGAGTTAGGTTTAGATAGTTGGGATACTGCTTCTGGGTTTAAAGATTGTATGTATTGCCAAAACTGATCATTATTTTCTTGTGGTGCGAAATACTCAGGCTGAGAATGGGAAAGATTACTCATTGCAATTACTTTCAACTCGCTTGATTATCAATTTATCAAGATATGTCTGAATTGATTGTCAAAGAAACCGAACATGAGAAGATGGGTTTATTCTACAGCAGGAAGTAAAAAAATATAACTATTTATAACTACGGCTGATTGTGAATTATATCATATAATAATTTATGAATACTACTAAAAAATACTCGCAATATATCAACCATGAATCAAACTAATAATATCGGCATTCTGGAAAAGTTTGTCAACACGGTAATGGGAGTAAAACCAGGGAATCAAAAACAGTCCCTCAACACATCAGCAGCAACACAAGAACTAGACATCAAAGCAGTCATCGTTTATAAACTAGGGACTATTCTACAAATAGGAACGATGATTCTAGTATTACTAGGAATGGAAAAGTTAGTCAATTTAATTGATAGTAATTATTCCTTTCCTAGTTGGGTTAGCACTGTAGTTACTGCCTTATTTTTTGCCTTATTAAGTATTCGTTCTCGGATTTTTTCACTTTTAGATAATACCCGTTCTCAAACAACTTATGTTCAAGTCATTAGACCTAGATGGTCGCCCCCACCTTTAGCATTTCCTATAGTTTGGATGCTAATTGCAGTTTTACGAGTGATTTCTTCTGTGTTAATTTGGCAAGAATTAAATCATCAATTCTTAGTATTACCATTCATTTTATTTGTGATTCATTTAGCTGTCGGTGATACTTGGAATACAATTTTTACCGTAGAACGCAGATTAGGTGCTGCTGTTCCTGTAGTGATTTTAGGACCTTGGTTATCTGCAATTATTGTCACAGCAATTTATTGGCAAACAGTACCTTTAGCGGGGATAATTTTATCTTTTTCTTGTGTGTGGTTAACTGTAGCTTCTGCGTTGGTGTTTAGGATTTGGCAATTAAATGGATCTGAGCCATTGTATCCTTTAAAGTTAGCATCTGTGGAGGAGTAGAGGGGTAATTTGAGATAGGCGATCGCCTCTGGCGCTGCGCTCCGCGCAATCGCTCTTTTTTAGTTTATAAAAAATAAGAGCGATCGCACATTTTACCCATAATTTTATCACCGATAATCACGCTCCATATCCCCACAGAAAGAAACAGCGAATTTGTAACCAATACGAATCCCAAAAAGTCGAGCCAAGGGGTTTTTACTACGTAAATAACGCGCTGACTCTATCCCTATTTTATCAACTGCATATTCACCAGTTTCGATATCAATAATCACCATTTTACCAATGTTTTTTTCAGTTTCCACCTGTGAACGAATGCTATTTTCATATAATTCTTTAGCACGTTTGGCAACTTCTTCGCTGCTGAGTAGAATGGCTTGCATTTTGTTAATCCTTGGTTTGTGATTATATTTATTATAATTCAGAACTTGTTGTTAGTTTTCAATATTGTCTGGTTACACGAAAATTCACTTTCATATTTGCTGTAGTTAGTTATCGTCAAAGTTAATTTGCTAAATAATTTTGTAAATTGGGTATCCAGCCGCAAATTCAGGTATAATTGAAATACAATCAACTCAAATAGCTGGTAAGATAGAAATATGCCAAAAATGCAAGTTGAACTGCAATTATCTTCAGAAGATTTGCTCAAAGTAGTTGAGCAGTTTAATCACGATGATTTAAAACAGTTTATTTCTCAAGTCATCGCTTTACAAGCACAAAGAAATGCTCCGAGTTTGCAGCAACAGGAGTCCGAATTATTATTGAAAATCAATCAAGGTATTCCTTTAAATATTCAAAAATCTTACAGCGATTTAATAGATAAAAGAGATGCAGAAATTATCACAGATGATGAATATAAAGAGTTACTGCACTTAACTGCAATAATAGAAAAACAGCAAGCGAAACGGATAGAATATTTGATAGAGTTAGCAAAATTAAGGGGTATTTCACTAAATACATTGATGGAAAATTTAGGTATTCAGACGCTCCTCCGGTTGAAGAGTCATAATTTCATACAGATTAATATATAATTTATTGATAACCTGTAACCCAACTTAATATTGATGTATAATTAAAATGAATATTCTTAAATTTTTGATTATGACATTAAAAGAATTGCAAAAACAAGTATTAAAATTACCTCTGAACGAACGCTGGCAATTGGTACAAACTGTATTAGAATCAACACAGAAAGAAACGCAATTAGTTGTTAAGAAAGGTAATCTATCTCGACTGCGTGGTATTGCTAAAGGTGCAAATACCTCTAGTGATAACAATATTAATGGAGATTATTGTGACTCGTGATATATTTGCATTTTTAGGTTCAGAAATTCCAGTGATTTTACCTGGGGAGTTAATTCATATTTCTCAAGAGTAAAAGCAACGCATTTCTTCCAAATTATAATGCTCTAACATGACTTCAGATTGAGCAGCTAAAATTTTTTGCCGTTCCTCTCTAGGTAATTTCATCAATTCATGACGGCTGATATTTTGTAGTTTCAATTCATCACTATCTGTTGTAGCTGTAAAACGAATTTTCCAATCTTGTTCGTCTTTGAGTTCACCCAGAAGACGGGTAGCAATGGCATTTTGTTCTTCTGCTGGTAATTTCTCAATTTCTGCGATCGCACGCTGTAGTAATTCTGTCATGGTTGAAGTATTTGAATGGTTTTTTATTATTTAGATCATCTCACTACTAACAAAAATTGACAATTATTGACAGGTGTGCAATTCTAAAGAAAAGACTATGTAATTAATTCAAAGGTGAATCTATGAATGTTCATCTGGGTTCTACATTTGACCAGTTTGTTGCTGAACTCGTTGATAGTGGACTATATCAGTCACAAAGCGAGGTCATTCGTGAAGGTTTGCGGTTATTAAAAGAACGGGAAGATTTACGGAAGTTGAGAATGGAAGAATTGCGGAAGGAAATACAAATAGGAATAGACCAACTTGATAGGGGTGAAGGTGTAGCTTTTGATGCTGAAAAAATCAAAGCTGAAGGGAGAAAAAGACAAGCTGCAAAGCGCATTAGTTAGCAGTATTTAAGATATGGCAAGTATTTTTCAATCCCCAGAAGCTCAAAATGACCTCATTGAAATCTGGCTCTATATTCGTCAGGATAATGAAATTGCTGCTGATAGAATTATAGATGCTATTAATGAGAAGTTGATACTTTTATCAGAATCACCACAAATGGGGAAACTTTGTGAGGAATTAGCACCATCACTTAGAAGTTTTTCTGTTGGTAAATATCTTTTGTTTTACCGTTCCGTGGTTGATGGAATTGAACTTGTAAGGGTAATTCATGGTGCAAGAGATATTCAAAATTTGTTTGAATAAATACGCATTATTTTTACTGTTAACTAGAAGCGATACCTTCGGTAAGCTTCGCTAACGCACTCCCTCCACTATGATCTAACTAAGAGCGATCACACACCTTAAACTAAAAGCTAACCAAGAACATTTTTCTGGCAGACAGTTATAATATTTGTGTTTAAGTAATCTAAACCTCCTATACCTTCTGGTATTTTTTTGAATTTAAAATTATGGTTTTCAATAAAACCAATGTAGAATTTTTTAGTATCATATTCTTTTTTAGCTTCTAATTTTTCTTTAATACCAATTGTCAAATCTTGTATTGTAAGTTTATAACCTAAGTTTACACAAATTTGCAAAATATCTTCAATTTTTTCTGCTTGTTTTGCTTCTTCTTGACAAATTGGATCATTTTCGATTTCTTCCAAAAATTGAATTATCTCTGTATTCATACAAAACTCCATAATACCTTCTCTAAATCATAAATGTGTTTCATATTGTAATAATACTATATTAATCATCATTATCAACTTTAAATGAGTCAATACTATGAGCAATTTCAATTATTGACTCTACTGTACCATATTTCAAAATAGCCTCCCATTCTTTTAATAAATCTTCAATAAATATCCATCGGCATTTTTTATCTAGTTTCAACCCTTTAAAACAAGCTCTGGATAGCTCTTTTATCACATTATTGACACGAGATTTAGGAAGTACGATATAAACTGGAAAAGTTAGGTTTGGAGAAAGAGCAATTAAATCTGCTAAACGTAATAATCCTGAGTATATAGATGTGGTACATTCAACCTCAAAAGCAGCATTCACATGGTTATCACCACTCAACCAAACTACATCAATATACTTAACAATTTTTTGTGATTGATTACCGATTCCTAAATTTGGTAAAGCATCAATACTAAAGCCGCCTAATTTTTCATTGTCCCATATATCTGAGCGATTATCAGACGCTATCCAGACTGAACCACAGATTTTTTGACCTAATTTAGCTAATACCCATTGTGTTTGTGTGTGTTGAGTTTGACTTTGCTTTACATCACTTTCTTTCTGATTATTATCGCTCTGTGTTTGTGAGGCTTGCTTTTTGCCATTTTCTTTATTGGTTTGTGTTGGTAAAGCTTGTTTTTTGCCGCTTTTTATATTTTTCTTGAGCATTGTCAAAACAGGACTTGTGAAAGCAGCATGAATACCGTTTTCTTCATATACCTTTTTTAATGCTTCTGCTTCATCAATATAACCAAATTTATCTGCCTTATCAATATATGATAAGACTTCACGTAATTCATCACCTGAATTAATCTTTTTATTCAATGCTTCTCTTAATCGGGTTGCTTTGGCAATGTCACCATTTTTCTCTGCTTCATCAATAGCTTGTACTACTCTCTTACCTTTGTAAAAAGTAGAACCAGATTCCAAACCAATCAATGCTGCAACTTTATCCCTAGTTGTTCCCTGACTCCCATTTTTATCTCTCCTACGCTGAAGTGATTTAGGTGACAAAATCGCTTCCCACATTATTCCTTCTCTGCATATTTGCTCGATTGTTATTCGTCTGACTTGATTCTTGAGTAGCAGAGCTTTTAATTCTTCTGCTTCATTAGGAAATTCTATTTCTATGACATTAACGGTTTCCCAACCCAAGAGTTTAACTGCCTTACAGCGTCTATGTCCACTAATAATCCTACCATCAGGTGTGATAATGAGAGCGTCGCTTAAACCATTTTCTTTAATGGATTGAGCGAGTTCTTGTATATCTTCATCACCATAAATACTTTCATTTTTTGGATGAGGCTTGAGTTCGGCAACTTTTCTCTTCTTGATGATCTGAATATTAGACATTGAATTGAATGGCAAAAACAGGATTTATTAGACGCATTATTTTAATATAACAGTAAATTTGTTTGATTTAATACTATCATTCGTTAGCTTATACTTCTTTACTGCTTAAACCCATTTGCAGTTAATCAACTTAATATTACCCTAATGTCAATATCCCTGTTGAAAAATTAACAGTTAACGGTAATATTTTCAACCACTGCAACCCCAGCAAAGGTTCAGGAATACCTTCCCCTGCTAAAACAGGAATAATATACTCCTGTCCATCTAATTTCACCTTACCTTCATAGATATCAAAAAAAGCCTCACCCCGCGCCATTCGCATAGTGCGATTTTGTTCAATGATATTCCATCCCAGACCAGCAATATCTTGAATATCAATCGCTAACCAACCTGTTGTAAACCCAGTATCTAATAACAGTTCAATCGAATATTCTTCTTCATCAAGAGTTATTAAATCTATTTCAAAAATTAACTCCCCAATTTCACCAAACTTACCTAAAATCATATTCTGTCACAAGCACCTGTTTCATTGATGCGAAAAGTAATAATCCAGCCACTAGGATATTTTTGACGTGCTTTCTTTTCAGCAATTGCTATATCTGGATCAATAAAATAATCACCACTATTTGGTTCAATTACAATAAACCAATTGTAATGATCGGCGATTAATTGTGGACAAACTTGATCAAACACAACACGCGCTTTTTGTCCACGAGCATTTTTTTCAGCTTGTCGTCTAGCTAATTCTTCCGGTGGTATTGTAAATTCTGGAAATATTCTACCTTGTTGACGACGACGAACAGATTTTGTATTAGTCATTATTTTCCCTACCTCATATACTAACTCACACTAATTCAGCAGCTAAAAGCCTACCTTCAAATGGTTCATACTCATCTTCTAATAACCATAACTTAGCTGCTTCATAATTATTACTAGAAAATACAACCTTATTACCCTGTTTAGGATCATAAACTTGACAATTCCCCTCTTTATCACAAAGTAATAACAGAATGTATGGAGGTGATAACATCGAATCTATCCATACTTCTGTCAATTCCCAATTATTCTTGATTTCCCAAAACCCCGTTTTCATTACTAAAACGCTGCAAAAACTCAGGATAATTCATCAAATCATCAACAGATTCTGATGGTGGCATTTCTACCCAATTTGCCTCAGCATTCAATTTATCAACATAAATGTAGAATGCCTCTTGGTCATCTCGATGAGATAAAACATAAGCACGTAATTCCTTTGTACTCATACTTTGGAAGTTAGGCTGACTCATACCACATACCTCCATTTACCATTAGGATATATTTCTATCATATTCTCTTCACCCGCGAGGATAAACACATTACCTGTACGTTTATCAACTCGAACCAGATTTATAGGTAAATAAAGCTTAGTTAACCAACAACACAGAATAAATAACTGCGTTTTTTGCTCAGATGTAGGAATGACCTGTACTCCTCAATACCACTCAATACCAAAAATATATCACTCCCTCCCTCTCTCTGCGCCTCTGCGTGAGAAAAAACAAAAAAAACGGCAGAGAACCAACATCCTCCACCGTTTATTTATTATTGAAAAAATCCTAACTACAACTCAACACCAGGAGTCAACAACTCCCGACTTTCTCTAGCTGTAACTTGGACAACACCATTTTCATCCACATCAACGTAAGCAACATCACCGTCTTTGATGCGTCCAGACAGAATTTCTTCCGCCAAACTATCTTCCAACAAGCGCATAATTGCCCGACGTAATGGCCTTGCACCGTAGCTGGGACTGTAACCTTCTTGAATCAAGCGGTCCTTGAAGCGATCGCTCACTTCTAAAGTAATGCCTTTTTCTGTCAACCGACCAAACACTTCTTTAAGCATAATGTCGGCGATTTCAGTCACTTCAGCCTTATTCAACTGGCGGAAGACGATAATTTCATCCAAACGGTTCAAGAACTCAGGACGGAAGTATTGCTTCAGTTCCTCATTCACCAAAGAACGAATCCGGTTGTATTGAGACTCAGTTTGATCCTCAGCAAACTCGAAACCAATACCGCTACCACCCTTCTCAATTACCTTAGAACCAATGTTAGAAGTCAAAATTAACAAAGTGTTCTTAAAGTCCACTGTGCGTCCTTTAGCATCAGTCAAACGACCATCTTCTAAAATTTGCAGCAGCATATTGAAAACATCGGGGTGTGCTTTTTCGATTTCGTCAAACAGCACCACAGTGTAAGGACGACGGCGTACAGCTTCTGTTAACTGACCACCTTCGTTATAACCAACGTAACCTGGAGGAGAACCGATCAACTTACTGACGGTGTGACGCTCCATGTACTCGGACATATCTAAGCGAATCATTGCTTCTTCAGAACCGAAGAAGTAAGAAGCCAAGGATTTAGCCAACTCGGTTTTACCTACCCCAGTCGGACCAGAGAAGACAAAACTCGCAATGGGTCGGTTAGGATTCTTCAAACCAACTCTAGCGCGACGAATCGCACGGGAAACAGCTTTCACAGCATCATCTTGACCGATGAGGCGCTGATGTAAGGTGTCTTCCATGTGCAGCAACTTCTCAGATTCAGACTCAGTGAGTTTGTTCACTGGTACACCGGTCCAAGAAGCAACGATGTGAGCGATGTCCTCTTCTGTAACTACAGGTTCAACACCATCACCACCGGCTGCATTAGTTTTGTTTTGAGCAATGGAGCGAATTTCCGCTTTAATTTCCATTTCTCTGTCGCGCAGTTCTCCAGCACGGTCAAAGTCTTGAGAACGGACAGCATCATCTTTTTCTTTTAAGATTTGCCGCAGTTCCTTATCTAACTCCTTCGCTGCTGGGGGTAGCTGAGAATTAATCAAACGGACGCGAGAACCAGCTTCATCAATTAAGTCAATAGCTTTATCTGGAAGGTAGCGATCGCTAATATATCTATCAGACAACTTCGCCGCCGCCACTAAAGCTTCATCGGAGATTTTTAACTTGTGGTGCGCTTCATAGCGATCGCGCAAACCATATAAAATTTCTATTGTTTCATCAACGGTAGGTTCACCAACCATCACAGGCTGAAAACGTCTTTCCAACGCTGCATCCCGTTCAATGTGCTTGCGGTACTCATCCAAAGTAGTAGCGCCGATACACTGTAACTCACCCCGTGCCAAAGCTGGCTTGAGGATATTCGCAGCATCAATCGCCCCTTCAGCAGCACCAGCACCGATTAAAGTATGAACCTCGTCAATTACCAGGATGACATTACCCGCTTGGCGGATCTCATCCATGATTTTCTTTAGACGTTCTTCAAATTCACCCCGGTACTTAGTTCCTGCAACCAGTAAACCAATATCCAGAGTTACCACCCGTTTATCTTCCAGGATATCCGGGATATCTTTGTTAGCGATGCGACTGGCTAAACCTTCAGCAATGGCTGTTTTACCCACCCCAGGTTCACCAATCAGCACTGGATTATTTTTAGTCCGGCGACCCAAAATTTGAATCACACGCTCGATTTCCTTGGCGCGTCCCACCACAGGATCGAGTTTGTTATCCACAGCCATTTGGGTCAAATTCGAGCCAAATTCATCCAAAGTTGGGGTTTTTGTGCGACCCGAAGAACCGCCAGGAGTCACTTCCGCAGTTTCTCCCAACATCCTAATCACTTGGGTTCTCACCTTAGACAAATCTACACCCAGGTTTTCTAGCACCCTGGCTGCTACGCCTTCCCCTTCACGGATGAGACCCAACAGCAGATGCTCGGTGCCAATGTAGTTATGCCCTAGTTGGCGTGCTTCTTCCAAGGATAGTTCTAAAACCCGCTTTGCCCGTGGCGTAAACGGAATTTCCACAGCCACAAAGCCGGAACCCCGACCTATGATTTTTTCAACTTCAATCCGGGCATCTTTAAGATTGACACCCATTGACTTTAGCACCTTGGCTGCCACCCCCGTGCCTTCCCCGATCAGACCCAGGAGGATCTGCTCAGTTCCCACAAAGTTGTGACCTAAACGGCGGGCCTCTTCTTGGGCCAGCATGATTACCTTAATGGCTTTTTCTGTGAAGCGTTCAAACATGGCATTTTTCCCATCACCTGCGTCGTGCCGGTATGCTGATTTTAGCACAGGCTAAAATTTTGGATATCTCTATCAAAAAAATAGATATCCCCCAGCCATCACACAAGTTGATGGGTTCATTCATTAATTTTTATTACTTTCTCTATCGCTAGTTTGATGAGGAGGTTGAATTTACTAGCTTTCCTGGAAATTACGACTAACAGGACACCACTAATTTTTAGATTTTGTTAATCTATTCCCAAACAAACTTAATTATCATATATAATGGTACATTGTCAATATAAAAAGTTTAAGTATAAAAAATATTTATCAAACAAAAATATTTATTTTGAAATATTAATAAATTGGGCATTGGGCATTGGGCATTGGGCATTGGGTTGTTAACCTCCCCATCACCCCATCACCCCACCTCCCTCTTCCCTATTCTCTCTTACACTGTCACCTGTCACCTGTCACCTGTCACCTTCTTCACAAATTATAAAACTCCAAGAAGATTTCTTTAGGCGATCGCTAATCATCACTTCCCAATCATCCAAATTTTTGAGAAAACTGGGCTGTTGTAGGTTAGAAGTCCACAAAATTAAAGCATCTTCATTATTATCCTGGTAATAGCGTGGTCTTTTACCCGCAGTCTTAAAGCCAAATTTTTCATACAGAGAAATTGCCTTTTGGTTAGAAACCCTAACCTCCAAAGTTGCCCTTTCTAAACCGCGATCGCTTGCTGTTTTCAGTAGAGCATATAACAAAGCCTGTCCTAAACCTTGACCCTGATATTCAGGATGAACCGCCAAAATTGTAATATGCGCTTCTTCTAAAATTGACCAAAAACAACCCATTGCCAACAAACCAGATTTGGAAAATGGTGTAAATAAACCCAAAAAATGACTATTAGGACTTTCCAACTCTCGACGGTAGCCTTCTATAGTCCACAAACCATCAAAACAGGCTTTATCAAGTTCCAGCAAATCAGTTAAATGCTCTAAAGTCAAGGATTGAATTTTTAAATTTAATAGTTTCACGATGAAGGGAACAGGGAATAGGGAATAGATAGCAGGGGAGGAAAGGGAAGTTAATAACCCAATCACCAGTCACCGGTCACCAATCCCCAATCACCAATAAAGCTGTAAACTTAGAATCGGGAGCTTAACTCACGTTCGTAAATTTAACAAGGACAGATTTTATTAGTTATGGTATCGACTTACCCCGTCAAGGTTCAACCTTCTGGCAATCAATATCTATCTCCCAGCCAAGATAGTACAAATATTTATCCTAATCAACAACTCCTACCCTTGACTGCTAGAGTTAATCGTGATGATTTTCTAGAAATCGGTGGGTGTGATGTCACAAAGCTAGTTCAGCAGTTTGGTTCACCTTTATATATTTTGGATGAAACAACCTTGCGGATAGCTTGCCAACAATACCGGGATACCTTTAAAAAATACTACAAAGGTGAATCTCAAGTATTGTACGCCTCTAAAGCATGGAATTGTTTAGCAGTTTGCGCCATTGTCGCTTCAGAAGGTTTAGGAATAGATGTAGTATCTGGTGGCGAACTTTACACAGCTTTAGAAGCTGGTGTGAGTCCAGAGAAAATCTACCTCCACGGAAATAATAAATCCCGTGATGAGCTAACTTTAGCCATTGAATCAGGTTGTACCATTGTTGTTGATAACTGGTATGAATTACATACTTTGGTAGAACTGGCAACCACAAATACAGCTATCCGTATTATGCTGCGGTTAACTCCGGGGATTGAATGTCATACCCATGAGTATATTCGCACCGGACATTTAGATAGTAAATTTGGTTTTGACCCCAATGATTTAGAAGAGGTATTTGCCTTTGCGAGCAAAGAACCCGCTTTAAACTGTGTGGGTGTACACGCTCATATTGGTTCACAAATTTTTGAACTTCAACCTCATCGTGATTTAGCGGCTGTGATGGTACAGTGGTTGCGAGATGCAGCTAAATATAATTTAGAATTGACAGAGTTAAATGTCGGTGGTGGTTTAGGGATTAAGTACACCGAATCAGACGATCCCCCAAGCATTGAAGAATGGTCAAAGGCGATTTGTGAAGTGGTGCAAGAAGCTTGCGCTGCTGAAAACTTGCCCCTTCCCAAGCTACTTTGTGAACCAGGGCGATCGCTCATTGCCACAGCTTGCATTACCGCCTACACTATTGGTTCAGCTAAAACCATTCCCGATATTCGTACTTATGTCACAATTGATGGGGGAATGTCTGATAATCCTCGCCCCATAACATATCAATCAGTTTACAGGGCAGTAGTAGCTAATAAAATGTCTGCTCCTTTGACAGAAACAGTCACAGTAGCGGGTAAACACTGCGAATCAGGAGATATTCTGATTAAAAACGCCCCACTTCCCAAAACTGAACCAGGCGACGTTCTCGTAGTTATGGCAACTGGAGCATACAATTACAGTATGGCATCTAACTATAATCGTCTACCCCGACCGGCTGCTGTGTTAGTGGCTAACGGTGAAGCAAATTTAATTTTGCAGAGGGAAACCTATCAAGACATCATTCGCCAAGATTGCCTACCTGAAAGATTGAAATAGTTATTTTTTCTTGGTCATTGGTCATTAGCTAAGAATCATGACTAATGACTAATAACTAATGACTAATGACTAATGACTAATGACTATTAGAATCCAGATGTCATGAGAGATTGGTGGAAGCAATGGCTGACGACAAACCTGGGATGGTCACAGTCCTTGCTGCTTGGGACTCTGGATATTCTGTTAGTGCTAGCGTTGACATACATGATCCTGGTGATTATTAGTGAACGCCGGATACTATGGATGGTGCGAGGATTTATAATCTTGATGCTGGCCTCAGCATTGAGTGGGAATTTGGGGCTACCTTTGCTCAATTTCGTTTTGGAAAAGTTGGTAATTGGTTGTGCTGTAGCTATGGCCGTAGCACTCCAGTCAGAGTTTCGCCGATTTTTGGAACAATTGGGACGGGGTGAGTTTCGGCAGTTGTTTCAACCTAACCGCTTGACAGTGCCTAAATCTGATAGCGTGATTGATGAAATTGTCGATGCTGTGAAAGAACTGTCAAAAAATCGGATTGGTGCTTTGCTGATTTTGGAAACTACCGGACCAATGGATGAGCGAGACTTTTCTGTACCTGGTGTAAAGTTAAATGCAGAGGTGTCTAAGGAACTGATACAGACAATTTTTCAGCCCAAAACTTTATTGCATGATGGGGCAACTTTGATCCGTGGTTCGCGGATTGTATCATCCGGTATAATTTTACCACTTTCGGGACGCACAGCTTCACGCCAGTTGGGTACACGCCATCGGGCAGCTATGGGAATTACGGAACGGGTCGAAAATTGTATTTGTGTCGTTGTATCAGAAGAAACGGGTTCTATTTCCTTAGCTGAAAGGGGAACTCTATATAGACCACTGACGATTAGAAAGTTAAAAGAGTCTTTAGAGGAAAGATTTTCGCCAACTGTAGACCGAGAAGCTGTAGCACCTGGTCTTTTCAGTTTAGGTCGTCAACTAGGTGGTCAAATATTAGCACTGGTTTCACGTTTACTTAGATTACCATCGACTGCTTCTCGCCAAAAAAATAAGACCGAAAAATGACTACACAACATACTGAACTGCAATATTTGCCTTCTGATTTAAAACGAGAATTACTCCCCCAGCACGTTGCGGTGATTATGGATGGCAATGGTCGATGGGCTAAACGTCAAGGTCTACCTCGAATTATGGGGCATAAGCGGGGAGTTGATGCCCTCAAGGATTTGTTACGCTGTTGTAAAGATTGGGGTATTAAAGCTCTCACTGCTTACGCTTTTTCTACGGAAAATTGGAAAAGGCCACAGGAAGAGGTGGAGTTTTTAATGAGTCTTTTCCAACGGGTTCTGCGTCAAGAACTGCGGGAAATGGTGGAGGAAAATGTGCAGATTCAGTTTGTGGGCAATTTGCAAGCTTTACCAAAATCGCTACAAGAAGAAATTTCTCGCTCTATGGCAGAAACTAAGGATAATCAAAGTATTAAGTTTACAGTAGCTACTAATTATGGCGGTAGACAGGAAATTTTACAAGCTTGTCGAGCGATCGCCCAAAAAGTAGAGGAAGGTTTATTAAAACCAGATGAAATTTCTGAACAGTTATTTGAAAGTCATTTATATACAGCTGGTATCGCTGATCCAGATTTGCTAATCCGCACCAGTGGAGAAATGCGTTTATCTAATTTCTTACTTTGGCAAATGGCCTATGGTGAAATTTATATTACTGATACTCTCTGGCCAGATTTTGATAGAAAGGAATTTCACCGCGCTTTATGTGCTTATCAACAACGAGAACGGCGGTTTGGGAAGGTTTAAGAAGTAATGCTATATTCAATAGTAAGATTTGGGAGAAAAATTAAATATGACACTATCTCTCTATGATCAAGATATTTTACTCTGGGTTGAAGATACTGTTGCGAAGCTCAAAGCACGGGATTTTGAAACTTTGGATATTGAAAATCTGATTGAGGAAGTAGAGGCTTTGGGAACTTCGCAAAAAAGAGAACTATTGAGTCGTTTAATTGTATTACTAGAACATTTACTCAAGCGATTATATGTTGACTTACCCTACGATTATAATGACTGGGAACGCACAATTCGCACACAACGAACTGAACTTGATGTATTAATTACCCAAGTACCCAGTCTCAATTCTCTATGGGATACGAGTTTTAAAGAGGCTTGGCGACGAAGTTTAACTAATGTCAGGAGTGAGTATAAATCAGTCAATTTTCCTTCGGAATGGCCGTATTCATCGGAGTTAGAAATACTCCTAAATTCTAACTTTTGGGAGAATAATTAAGCTGAATATTTCTGTCATGAGTTTGTTTGTAGGATACAAAAGCAATGTTGGAATTGGACTTATGGACCAGAAAAAACTGCTGCTTGAATATCTTGCCGACTGAGAGAATATTTAAAGGAACGTTGGATATCTTGACCTTTTTCTCCGGCTTGAACATATCTAACGGTAATTTGTTCGATATCTAGCCAAAGTTCGGCTTGCCAAGTTGGTTTTTGCACGCGCCAACAATGTAACTCAGTTTCATCTTGTTGACAACCTTGCTCTTTTAGCCATTGTTCAATTTGTGGTAGTGAATGATTATACAGTGGTGTGTCGGAAGACAAAATAGACATAACAATTTTTAGATTTTGGATGTTAGATAATTGACAGTTGTTTGATTGAATGTTTAAGTTATTCTTGCTGTTTGTGTATTAATTTGGTAGATTTGGTAAATTTGTTGTGTATTCAAATCTGATGAAAGTTGAGTTTGTAAAGTCGGTTCACCACGCAACACAGCAACAGCGATCGCTAGTAGTAAACAACCGACAATAGTTAAACTTAACACAAATAATACAAAGATTTCGCCCGATGATAGAGGGCGATCGCTTGCATCCAGATACATTGATTTTGAATAATCATGGGGTTTATGTACTGGATGGTTTAAATCTGTTGGTGTTTGAATTACCCCAAATCTAGAATAACCAATCTTTAAATCATAACTTAAACGGCGTTCTGGATGACTGAGAGTGGCGTAAGCTTCGTTAATTTGTTGAAATTTGGCAGTAGCAACGGTATCAGGTAATTCTGTTGTATCTGGATGATACTGTTTACTTAGTTCCCGATACGCGCGACGTATATCTATGACTGACGCTGAGGGATGCAGTCCTAATAGGGTGTAATATGTTGTAGTGTTGCTGCTTTGTGGTTGTGTCCCAGTTTGACTCACGGTTTTGATTTATTTTGATCAACTTTGTTTTTTTCTATTTTAAATCCCTTGGGTGGTGAACCTGTCCATTAAAAAAATAGCAGGATTACATTTGATGATGATGAGAATTAGATTTTACAAACTATCAGGATCAATATTCAATTCTCTCAGTTTAGCTGCTAAACGTTCAGCCCGTTGTTTTTCCTGTTTAGCGTCTTCTTTAGCTTGGATGCCGTATTCTTCAGGTGTCATAATTAACTGACATTCGGCAGTAAAATAACGCAATTTTCCCTCATGAACTCCCAAGTATAAATCTAGCTGCTGACTCCACAATAAACCTTGGGGGTTGGGTTCTATAGGTTGATATGTGCCACCAAGTAAGATAAAACCAGCAAACTCTGAGGTTTTAGGATCAAACCAAAAATATTCAGGGGTACGGAAAATATCTTGATAAATTTGTTTTTTTATAGTTCTGTCAGTGGTCGCAGTGGAAGGAGAAAGCAATTCTATAATTAGGTTAGGATATTTACCGCCTTCTTGCCAAACTACCCAACTATCACGGGGTTTGTTTTCTGTATCCAGCACTAAGAAAAAATCTGGCCCACGAAAGTCTTTAGTTTTGATCTGCTGAGGACTGTAATAAATACTCATGTTCCCAGCAATAAAATAGTTATTAAACTTAATTAAATCTTGCCACCACCAATTCAAACATTTAATTAGTAGTAGCATTTGTTCTAGATGTAATGATGATTCCAAGGGTGGTTCGTCACTTTCTATATTAACTATGGGAAATAATACATCTAAATCTGGTGCAGTGTCTTGGGTGACAGTCATAGGTGTGAGTGGGTGAGAGGTTCTGTTTTTAGGTTAACAGAATATCGCAGGTGACAGTAGTTAAAATTAGCCAAATTTCCACAAATGGGTAAGTAGAAATTCCATCAAGTTTGTGATTTGCACCGTTCATGATGAATTTAAAATGAGTGGCGATCGCACAAAAATTACCAATAATTAATGAATCACCACCATAGTTATAAAGAACGTTTTTTTCAAACTCCTCCGGTTTCACTGGATCATCATAATAAGTGTATTCACCAATAATATTGGGTGATTTGATGCAGTTTTAATAAAGCAAACCCAATGATGTTCTGCTATTGGATAGGGATTTTGAAGATTTGGTCTAAATTGTTCTATTAATTCCATTAAATTCTCACATTCCTATTTCATCAACTGCCAAATTTTAACAGTTTTATCTGAACTACCACTAGCGAGAACTTTACCATCTACGCTGAGGGAAATAGAATTTACTACCCCAGAATGTCCGGTAAGAGTTTGTAAAACTTCCCCGGTAGAAATATGCCAAATTTTAATAGTAGAGTCAGCACTACCACTACAAATAAATTCACAATTTGGACTTACAGCCAAAGATTTTACTTTATTTGTATGTCCATTTAAAGTTTTTAGCAATTTGCCTGTACTTAACTGCCAAATTTTAATTTTAGAGTCAGCACTACCACTAAACAAATATTCTCCATTTGGACTAATAACGATTGATGTCACCTCTCCTAAATGACCTGCAATAGTACGTAAAGGATCTCCGTTACGAGGATTCCACAATCTAATTTTGTGATCTGAACTGCCACTAGCCAGAATTTTACCATCTGGACTTATGGCAACCGCATGAACCTCTGAAGAATGCCACAAAGTACAAATTCTTTCTCCTTTTTGTAAATTCCAAATTTTGATTTTATTACTACCACTAGTGAGAATTGTACCATCGGGACTAATTGTGATTACATTAACTGGTTTCTGATGTCCCAAAAGTGTATGAATTAGTTTACCAGTTTTCAAATCCCATACTTTGACATTACTTTGTGGATGTTCACAACTACCCACAGCGAGAAAATTACTATCTGGACTGATAGCTACAGAAGAAATAGCACCTAAATTTCCTGTGAGAGTACGAATTAATTTACCCGTTTGTAAATTCCAAATATTGATACTTTTGTCTGCACATCCACTAACTAAAATCTCATTATCTGGACTGATAGCTACAGAAGAAACTTTCCCAGAATGTCCATTGAAAGTATAGTTAAGATTCGCCATTCCCAAATTACGATTATTTTTTAGAATGGCTATTTCTTCTAAAAGACTCTCTGCATAAACCAGATTATCACTATCACCAATGGCGGCAAAATATTGTTTTAAAATAGTGATATAATTCTCATCCTCTATTTTCAATGCTAGTTGCATTGCCTTTAATGGGTGAGAAACTTCTGTTATTGATACTTGCCGTAGTTGCAACCAGGTATTAATAGAGTAATCAATTTGTTCCTGTAACCAAAAAGAACTAGAAACATGAGATAAACTTTGAGCTAATTGTAAAGCAATTTCTGGAACTTTTAAACGTCGTTCATTTTTGAAAGCTTCGTAAAGTTGTTTATAACTATTAGTAATTACCTCTAATGATTGTAAATCTATTCCTTCATTAATTAAACTTGGTAGCAATTTGGGTAACAAGGGAGGTATGTCATAATTAACCAGATGATAAGCATCTGTCACCCAAGCTGTAACTAAACAATGGGCAGTAATTAAAACTTGATAAAGATGTTCCCAGTCTTGGGAAGAAGTTTCATATTCTACTGATAAATGACTAACATCTATTCCTTGAGATTGCCATTTTTCTACTTTTTCTAAAATTGCCAAGTTGCGGTTTTTCTCTTTACCTAAATCATTAATTACTTCTAAATCTTCTCCTAATTCTAACAGTTGATTTTTAACATTTCTCCATTCTAAAGCCCGATTTCTAGCAGAATCTTGTAAAATCTGCTTATAGGGTAATTTAGAAATAGTTTTATAGTAATAATTCTCTTGTCCTAATCCCCAATAACCAATGCGTAAATTTAGATAATCTCCATCTTTTTCCGATTCTAAAATTAAAGTAGGTTGGGTTTTTAAAGCACTAAATAAAGCCTTGATGCTAGATTCACTATGAAACCGCTTACTATCCCAAGCACCAGCTAAAAATTCTATGGGTCTTTCTGGATGATGCAAAGAATAATGATTATTAATAAATTCACGCAAACCTTCAGCCAATTTTAGTTCAATTTCATCAGTAAGTTTTGAATTTTGTAAATCAAATTTATCAAACTGTATTTGTGGTGCTGCTAAAAAAACTTTTAACGGTGTGCGTTGATAATTAACAGAAGATTCTAAAAGTTGGGAAGGGTATAATCTCAATGGCCAACTATCCAGAATTTTATGCACTTCTGGTAGTCTAATTGCTGTTTCTTTTTCTTGATTAGCTATTTTTAATTGTGTGGCATGATGGTAAACTGCTAACTGCTGTTGCTGGTTCAATTCAGCTTTAGTAATATCTAATTTCGTCACATTATCTACTGTGTGAATGAAATCTTGAATTACTGGGAAAATTGGCGAATTGTCGGTTTTTGAATTATTTGATGTTTGCTTTTGGATGATGTTTACCATCAGAGGTGCAAACTCTAATACCAGTTGAATGAGTAGATTTAATCCTGGTTGCATAAAAAAATCCTAATGACTATCTAATACAATTAATCCAAATCCTTTGTTAACTTAATTCCAATAACTATGAAATTTACAGAATGGTTATTTGGGAGCATCGCAATTTTGAAAAAATAAGCACAGCAACACTAAAAAATCTCTAAAACTCTCTTACCTTTGTGTCCTTTGCGTCCTTTGCGGTTGAATCATATCAAGCCTGGGATAATTTTTTATTACTAGATAAAAATCAACTTACACATTTGGAATGCTCCCGGTAATTTTCTTGACTTACTTCTACCTTTGATGATAGAGAAAATTAATAGATAATCCCTATACTACTATCTTAGGGCATAGTTTTTAATGACTATCTAAAGATTACAATATAAATGAATTGATGGCAACCATAAGAATGTCAAACATCGGCTAAATGAAAAACCTAGCTAATGTTTGACTAGCAAATTACCATGTATATTGAGGAATTTAGTTTGTTATTCGGATAAATCGGCGTGATTCAATTTAGACTAATGTAAACTCTATATTTCAGCTAATAGCTGCTATTTTTTGGCTATGATTATTGTCTCAAAGTAAGTATTCAGCTATCAGTAATCAGCTAATAACCAGGATTCAGACGTTTTAAGTTTAGGAATGTTATCTACATCTGTTTCTCGTCATTATTTTTATTTCCATCTTTCAGTTACATAGCTGATTGCTGACAGCTAATAGCTGAATGCTTACAATTAAAATTTTATTCCTAGTTGTCCATTGAAACCACGTACAGAATGATATCCCGCACCGAGAAAAATGTGTTTAGTTGCGTTTGCTTGTACCCCACCGGAAAAAGCTACACCTTTATCTTCTGAATAGTAACCAACTCCAACATAAGGAGAAATTACAGGTAAATTGATGAATTTTAAGACATCTGCACCTGTAGCACCGTCTTCACCTGTTCCTACTTCTACACCTAAACTTAATGCTTTAGCACCTACAGCATAAGTAATATTTCCATCTTTTTCACCGACGGAAACCCAAGGTTGGGGTACTATTTGTGCTGATGCTTGACTGGGGTTTAATAATACTAATAAACCCAAGGATGTGATGAGTGTTTTGATCTTAAATATTGGTTTCATTTTTATATCTCACGCAAAGACGCAAAGAAAGGAAGGACAAGAAAAACAAGGGATTGTACAATACAAATATATGAAAAATGCTGTAAATCTCTCACACCTGACAAGACGTAGTTAAATCATATAAGTTCCTGAAATTGAACAAGACGCAAAACAAGATAATTTCTCTCGGCGTCTTTTCGCTATCAATAGCTTTTACTTACTACATCCTTTCTAAAACTTTAATTCCCAGCAAATCTAATCCTAGTTTTAGGGTTCTTGCGGTTAAATAGCATAACATTAAACGTGATGTTTTGATGGGTTCTTCTGATTTTAAAACCGGACATTTGTCATAGAATTTATTAAATTTTTCGCTGAGGTTATATAAATACTCACACAGGCGATTTGGTAATAAATCCTGTTCTACTTCGGCAATTATTTCATCTAGTTGTAATATGTGTTTGGCTAGGGTTAATTCTGTATCTTCTTTGAGGATTATTTTGGCATCTGTTTCTAAATTTGCAAAGTCAATATTGCCTTCTCGACTAATGCCTTGAGTCCTTACATAAGCATATAGCATATAAGGTGCTGTATTGCCTTTTAAAGAAAGCATTTTATCATAACTAAAAACATAATTGCTAGTGCGATTTTGGCTGAGGTCTGCATATTTCACAGCACTAATACCAACCACATCAGCAATATTATTAATAAATTCCTCAGTTTCTTCTCTATCTTCTGCTTTTAATCTCGCTTCTAAATCTGCACGAGTGCGAGAAACTGCTTCATCTAATAAGTCTTTTAATCGGACTGTATCCCCAGAACGAGTTTTAAATTTTTTGCCATCTTCACCTAATACTAATCCAAAGGGAACGTGAACTAATTCAACGTTTTCAGGTATCCATCCTGCTTTGTTTGCAACTTGGAAAAACTGAGCAAAGTGGTTTGCTTGTCCTGCATCGGTGACGTAAATTATCCGTTTTGCTTGATCTTCTTCAATTCTATAACGTAGTGCTGCTAAATCTGTGGTGGCATAGTTATAACCACCGTCTGATTTTTGCACAATTAATGGTAAAGGATCTCCTTCTCTGTTAGTAAAACCTTCCAAGAAAACACATTTTGCTCCTTGGTTTTCTTCTAATAATCCTGCTGTTTCTAAATCTTCTACTACTTTGGGTAATAATGGATTATAAAAAGATTCTCCTCTTTCAATTAATTTGATATCGAGTAAATCATAAATTACTTGAAATTCTCGCCGTGATTGTTCACATAATAATTTCCAAGCATGAAGGGTATCTTCTGCTCCTGCTTGTAATCTTACGACTTCTTGACGTGCGGTTTCTTGAAAGTTTTCGTCTGCATCAAATCTTTGTTTTGCTTGGCGATAAAAACTGACTAAATCTCCTATATCTAAGGCGTTAGCGGTGGTAAGTGCTTCGGGGTAAACTTCCCGCAAATAAGCAATTAACATCCCAAATTGTGTACCCCAATCACCGACATGATTTAATCTTAATACGTCATGTCCTCGAAATTCTAAAATTCTGGCTATACAATCACCGATAATTGTAGAACGTAAATGTCCTACGTGCATTTCTTTGGCAATGTTGGGACTGGAAAAATCCACTATTTCTTTTTGTGGGTTATTCGCTTTGGGAACTCCTAAACGGGGATCTGTTTTAATAGCATTGAGTTGTGCTTCGAGATAGGATGTTTGTAATTTTAAATTAATAAAACCAGGTCCTGCAATTTCTGGTGATTCACAAATATCAGATACGTCTAATTTTTCTACTATAGCAGTGGCGATCGCTCTTGGCTGCATTGCTAATTGTTTACTCAGGGATAAAGCAACATTGGCTTGAAAATCACCAAATTTAGGATTACTTGCAGGTACTAAAATGGGATCTACTTGAGTATAATCTGCTCCAAATGCAGCCGCCAAAGCTTGTTGTAGTTTAATTTTTAGTTGTTCTTGTGTAGCTTTCATGTTCAAATCTTATTTGTTCTGATCTGTATTAAAGGTGCGATCGGCTGCCAGAAATTGTTATATTGCCAAATGCTTGATTATTTTAACCTGACAACAGTTAATTACGAATTACGAATTATTTTAACTGTTTAGTGTTTTAACAACTGTCATTCCTTGAATCCGCCAAGAACCTTGCTTACGAACTAAATCATAACGAACCCTCAGTCTGTCTTGAGAAGTCTTTTGAAATCTTTCTTGTTGATAAAAGTGGGTAACTTCCCTCACTGTAGCTTCTACCACGGCATTATCTGACATATTGCTGGTTTGATTGACAAATTCTACCTTGACATCATGTTCATACTTGCGATAGCGTTTTTCTGCTATATCCTGCTTGACAATTGATTGCCATTGTGGTATTGCAGAAACAGTTAAAATTTCATTTAAACGATTAATTTGATGATCTGGACCTAAAACAGCAGCTTTAGTGGATAACCACTTTTCAATCACGTCCTGGGCGATCGCTGGTGTCAGTTGACCTTCAGGTACTTCTTGTTTGCTGCTATTGGGTTCAGGAATAGTGACTGGTGGTTGATTCAATTCTATAGCCAAGGGAGTTCCCTGCACAGTTGGTTGGGGGAAAAACACATTGTTAAACCATCCCCAGACTGTAGAAACTAACAACCAAAAAACTAGCAACCCTCCCATAGATAGAAACACCAGCCAAACTAAGCGAGTTTTTGCATCTAATGAGTTAGCAAAAGTGCGCCGTCGTCGAGCATGAGAATGTTGATGTTCCGAAACCAAACCTCGACTATTAACTACAACGGGCTTGCGTCTTCTACGCTTTTTACTTTGACTCGTTACATCATAACCGGCATTGATTTGCTGGTAATATTCAGTTCCTGCCTCTTCTGCTGTCGCCGACAGTTCTGCCATTTCTGGGGTGTGACTGTTGCTGTATCTCCTAGAATGCCATTCTGGTGGAGAATAGTTAGCAGATTCGGGTACTTCGCTGGGTGCTGAGGTGTAAAACTCAGGATCAGGTGTATAGTTGTGATTTACTGTCCCATTACTAACCCCATGATTAATCTCATTACTAACATTGTGATAGCTGTGATAACGGGTACTATTGATTTGTGGTGAGAGAAAAGACTGTTTATTAATTGTAGTCCATTCATCAGTTGCTTGTAGATCTTTTGGTAAAGCTTCTAAATAAGCTTGTACCTGTTTATCAGCAAAATATTCTTTTAAAGAAGCTTGTTTTTTGACTAAATCTCGAAAATTAGGAAATACCTCTTGTTGTAACCACTGTTCACAGTACAAACACAATCCTGGTAACAAATCTGGGGAATCTTGAGATTTTTCCCGAATAATAGCTAAAGCTTCATATTCCTGACTTAGTTCCAAAACACGAGTTGCTTCTTCCGTTTGCCCAAGTAACAAAGCACAGAGAGACTGTTCTAAATGCACATCTTGGCGTTTACCAAGACGAATTAACATTTGCTTTGCCTGACGAATTAAAGCTGGTTGACTTTGGGCAAAACCCCTGGCGATTAGGGCATAAACCGCTAAATATGTAGACACAGCAGAAGGACGCTTACTTTCAGCTTCAAATAATTTATGCTGTTCTGCAACTGTCAAATGGTTGCGTAACTGTTGAATAAATCTCAGAAAATCATCTATATTTAAACCAGATTGGTCATTACCACTACCATCAATCCCACCGCGCTCTTCCAAAATCGTCTGTAATAATTCCAAACCTTGACGGCGTTCTTTAGTCTTCTCTTGAGGTAGTGCCAATAATTCCAGGATTCTATATGGTCTTAGCTTACACAGGTCTGCGGCAATTTCCGCTTGCACACTAGGAAACAAACCCTCACGCATTATTAATTCTTCCCCAGTTTCCAAGGATATAGCAGCATTTTCATAGTTACCTTGTTGCCATTGCTCCCGTCCCAGTTCCAGACAAGCTAAGGCCACTGTGAGAATAATATCTGGTAGTTCAGGACTAACAAAAAATTCCTCACTGTTAAGATGAGATCCTACTTTCACCCCTGCGGGTTTATTTCTATTTACTAGGTGTGGACGGCCTAGCTTCAGCACCAGTTCGTATTCTCCCAACTCTTGAAGCAGCAATAAAGCACCCACTAATTCATCTGGGGCAATTTCGATGCTGAGACTTTGAACATCGTGGTTACGGTTAATGGTTTCGGTGCTGTTTTCTAATAGGGATGTCTCCCCAAGCCGATCTTGGTTGTAGGCGTGGGCTAGATAAGCCTGATCGTAGGTACTGCGTTCTCTGGGATTTGATAAAACCACGTAAGCTTCTTCTATGAGTTGTTTACGAGAGGATATAGCTGCAATGGAATATTCCCGTCTTGGCAATTGAACAATGCGATCGCCATAAGCTTGCCGCAATTGTTCCTCACTTGCCGCCAACGGTAATCCTAAAATTCGGTAGTAATCAAGCGGAATTCGCACAGCCTACTTCCCCTGCACTGTGTTTACGTGGCATCTCCCAGAGACGGACATGATTAACCTAGAGCATTCCAGGCTTGTAAAACCGTGCCATAATCATAGCTTTAATAATACCGTGTATAATATACCAGTTGAGTGTATATCGTAACAGTTTTTTTGTTTCTTGCTAAGAATAAATATATCCCAAGAATTATTTTCAGCTGTTGATTTAGCACAGCATCGATATCTCCCCCAAGATATTACCGGATGCATTAGCCGTTAATTAACCTCAAGTAAATTAGCTTTCGGTTATCATTATCTTATGTATGTTTAATGTATCTCTGCCAAATTGTATATATATTACTAAATTATATATATACTCTGATAAGAGTTGCACATTTTAACACACAACTAAAGCTATTGCTATAGATGTTTTGCCAATTATAATATAAAATTATTAATTGGTTTTGGTTGTTTACAGTGCGTTAGCGATAAAACTGCACTACAACCGATTAATCCTGATAACTGAATAACACAATATAGCACGATTAATTTTTCATGACCATTACTTAATAAAAAGTAAATTTTTACACAAAAAATCCCAATGAGTGTAGAAAAAGCAATAAACAACAGAGAAGAAAATTTTTGAGCTAGACCTGAGCTAACATCAGAAAATTGTTAATGGCTATGCAGAAAAACGACTATTCTGATTGCTAACTTAAAGAGCGAACATAAAAAGCCACAGTTACGACACCAAAGACCAAAAATAGGCAATAAACATTAAAAAATGGCAAAATTACACCTTAACTATTCCATATCAATCTTTTTTAAGTCACAAATGAAGATTTTATAGTTGGCAGGTTGATTTTTGCCAAGGCTGTCCTATTTCCAGCTAACATTATTAAGACTTGCTTACAGCAGATTACAGAGAAATGAGGTGGAGAATCTAATTTCAAGGTCAGATACTAAGGCCGTTTTACTCTTGACTCCTGCTATAACTTTAACACTGTAGCTTTAACTTTTACGACAGGGATACTTCACAATAATGGTTCAAGAACGCACGTTACCCAAATTTGATACTTCTACAGTCCAGATTACCAAAGCAGAAGGGCTGGAATTATACGAAGACATGACTTTAGGGCGCTTTTTTGAAGACAAATGCGCCGAAATGTACTACCGTGGAAAAATGTTTGGTTTTGTCCACCTATACAACGGACAAGAAGCCGTTTCCAGTGGTATTATTCGGGGAGCAATGCGACCTGGTGAAGACTTCGTTTCCAGTACCTACCGTGACCACGTTCACGCTTTGAGTGCGGGAGTACCAGCTAGAGAGGTAATGGCAGAATTATTTGGTAAGGCCACAGGATGCAGTAAAGGGCGCGGTGGTTCCATGCATATGTTTTCTGCTGAACATCGTTTATTAGGTGGTTATGCTTTCGTAGCTGAAGGTATTCCTGTTGCATCTGGGGCAGCTTTTCAAAGTAAATACCGTCGGGAAGTCTTGGGAGACAAAACAGCAGACCAAGTAACAGCTTGTTTCTTTGGTGACGGTGCTGCTAACAATGGTCAATTTTTCGAGACATTAAATATGGCGGCACTTTGGAAACTGCCGATTATATTTGTGGTAGAAAATAATAAGTGGGCGATCGGCATGGCTCACGATCGCGCTACATCAGATCCAGAAATCTACAAAAAAGCCAGCGTGTTTAACATGGTAGGCGTAGAAGTAGACGGGATGGATATTTTAGCAGTGCGCCAAGTCGCTCAAGAAGCCGTAGCCCGCGCCCGTGCAGGGGAAGGACCAACCCTCATTGAAGCCCTCACCTATCGCTTCCGTGGTCACTCCTTAGCAGATCCCGACGAACTCCGCAGCAAAGAAGAAAAAGATTTTTGGTTCTCTCGTGATCCCATTAAAAAGCTAGGTGCTTATTTGGTAGAACACAACCTAGCCACAGAAGCAGAACTCAAAGACGTTGAAAAGAAAATTCAGGCTGTGATCGACGATGCGGTGAAATTCGCAGAAAGCAGTCCCGAACCAGATGCGAGCGAATTATATCGCTTTATCTTTGCAGAAGACGTGTAACAGGTGACAGGTGACAGGTGACAGTAAGAAAGCAAGAGGCAAGAGGCAAAAGTTGAAAAATTAATTCTTTCTCTTGACTCCTGACTCCTGACTCCTGACTCCTGACTCTAATAACCAATCACCAATCACCAAATATGTTTACCATTACTGAACAACAACAACAATACAAAACCTACATCCTCGCGGATACTACTGCTGGTTCTCATCTGGAAGTAGTACCAGAAAGAGGGGGTATTATCACCCGTTGGCGGTTGAAAGGTCAGGAAATTCTCTATTTAGATACGGAAAGGTTCGCTAACCCGGAGTTAAGTATTCGCGGTGGTGTACCTATTTTGTTTCCGATCTGTGGGAATTTGCCGGATAATACTTACACCTATAACGGTAAACAATATACTCTCAAACAGCACGGCTTTGGGCGAGATTTACCTTGGGAAGTGACAAACCAAGTTACTCAAGGTAAGCTTAGTTTAAGCGTAGTTCTCAAGAGTAATGAGGTAACACGCGCTGCTTATCCTTTTGATTTTCAGCTAACTTTTACCTATACGCTACAGGGTAACTCTTTGATCATTGAGCAGGTTTATCAAAATCTGTCTAGTGTGCAGATGCCGTTTTCGGCTGGGTTTCATCCTTATTTTCTGTGTGGTGATAAGTCGCAGTTAGAGTTTGAAATTCCCTCTGGACAGTATCTAGACCAGAAAACTAAGGAAATGCACCCGTTTAACGGTAATTTCGATTTTGCACGGGATGAGATAGATTTTGCTTTTGGTCATTTGCGGAGTCAGTCTGCTGCGGTGACAGATCATAGCCGCAAGTTGAAGTTGACTCTTAACTATGATGATATCTATGCTATGCTGGTTTTCTGGACGTTGAAGGGCAAGGATTTTTATTGTCTTGAACCTTGGACGGCTGGACGCAACTCGCTCAATACTGGTGAAAATCTAACTGTGTTAGAGCCAGGAGCAAGCAAAACTTCCTCTGTGAAATTAACTGCGGATTTTTTCTAAAAAACAGTTGACAACCTAGAGAGAGTTTGCTATATTAAAAAAGTTGCGAAACACAAAAGGGTCGCTAACTCAACGGTAGAGTACTCGGCTTTTAACCGATTAGTTCCGGGTTCGAATCCCGGGCGACCCATAAAAAGCCAAACAATGATGTTTGTCTGGATCAGGATTTAATGATTGACAGGATGTTATATTTTGTCTGAATCAGGATTTCCAGGATTTAAGGATTAATATTGGAGATAATGAACTATGCTAAAAACTGTTCAAGGAATCTACCGGAATGGTAAAATCGAGCTAACGGAAATTCCAGCCAATATCATAGAAAGTCCAGTTTTAATAACTTTTATAGAAACTCCAACTCCAGAAAATATAACCATCAAAAGTTCCACAGAAGAATTATTTGCTCCCTTACGAGGTAAAATCAAATATTTTGAAGATATCACCACACCCACAACGGAAGAATGGCGTGAAATATGACAATTGTTTTAGATACTTGCGCTTTAATATGGTGGAGTCTTGATCCAGATAAACTTTCTTTACCAGCTAAATTAGCTTGTGAAAAAATGGAAGTAGAAAAAAATGGTTTAGTCGCTTCTATTTCGCTGTGGGAAATTGCTATTAAAATTAAAAACCAAAAGTTAGATTTAGGAGTACCCTTAACCACTTATTTGGAAACCTTGCGAAAATCTGATGTAATTACGATAATTCCTATTGATGAAAATTTATGGTTGGAAAGTGTTGCTTTAGAATGGAGTCATAAAGATCCCGCAGATAGGGTTATTGTTGCTTTAGCTAAAAAATATCATGCAGGTTTAGTGACGGGAGATAAAATAATCATCGGATTTTACGAGTCAGTTATTTGGTAAATTTGTTTGTCAGAATCAGGATTTTCAGGATTTAAGGATTTACAGGATGTTATATTTTGTCTGAATCAGGATATCCAGGATTTAAGGATTTACAGGATGTTGATTTGTGAGGATGGGGTTAAGCTAATTGTAGGATAATTTAGGCGATCGCTATTTTCCCACTCATCCAATTTTAGGAATTATCAAAATATTCCACAATATTCTATGATGCTGTAATTTGTAACTCTATTCTTTTTCCTAATGCTGTTAAAGTTTTTTCGATAATAGATAGTTTGGTATCATAGTGAGGATCAAGCATATTTTTTACTTCTTGTTCACCAATATTCAGAATAGAAGCAAGTTGTACTTGAGTCATTTTATGTTCACGCATTGCTAAATATAATGCTGCTTTCAATGCTGTTTGAATAGGAACTGGTACTAAATACTCTCCAGTGTTAGATAATGATGGTTGGGGAATATCTAATTGATCATCAATGCGTAAAGCGATCGCTTCTTCTAAACAATCAGCAGCTTCATTTAATGCTTGTTCTATTGTATCTCCTTGAGTAATTGCTTCTGGTAAATCTGGGAATGTAACGACAAAACCGCCATCTTCGTCTTCAGTTAATAATACTGGATATACAAATTTGTTCATAATTATACCCCTTGTCTGAATCAGGATGTCCAGGATTTAAGGATTTACAGGATGTTTTTGATATTTAGTGTTAAATTTTACATTCTTAATTTTCTAAATGTTAATTTTAATATAGTTTTCAGTATTAATAACAGCCTACAAACAAATATACACTAAGATGATTAGACACATATATCCTGCGTCAATCATTATTAGGGGTGTTGTAATATGTCTAGTAATTCTGAAAACCAATTTTTATCCAGTCTTCAAGACTATGCAAAAGATTTAACTACTAAATTTTCACTTTCTTCTGTTTCTTTTGGTGCAGAAGATCAACTAAAATCACCTATTGAAAATTTGTTAAAATCAGCAGCAAATATTTTAAATTTGCCTATTGTAGTAGTTACTGAAGTGCGCGAAAAGGTACTTTCAGGAAGACCAGATATGGGAATAACTATTAATGGTCTGTTAATGGGACATATTGAATTAAAAGCACCAGGAAAAGGCGCAGATCCTAATAAATTGAAAGCAGATGATAAACAACAATGGGAAAAATTTAAAAGTCTGCCAAATTTGATTTATACAGATGGTAATAGTTGGGGACTTTATCGCACAGGTGAAAAAGTAGGAAAAACAATTAAATTTTCAGGAGATATTACTGCTAAGGGTGCATCAGCTATCACTGCTCAAAATGCTAATGATTTACTAATATTATTACGTGATTTTTTAAATTGGCAACCTATTGTCCCTTCAACACCTAAAGCTTTAGCAGAAATGCTTGCTCCTATTTGTCGGTTATTAAGAAAAGATGTTTTAACTGCTCTTGAAGATCCTGAATCTAATTTAAGTCAAGTAGCTAAAGATTGGCGACATTATTTGTTTCCTGATGCAGATAATCAACAATTTGCAGATGCTTATGCTCAAACTTTAACCTATGCACTTTTATTAGCCAGATTTTCCGGTGCTGATGATTTATCTTTACCACAAGCTGTTAAAACTATTAGAACAGGTCATAATTTACTAGCTGATGCTTTAAAAATATTAGGTGATGAAGCAGCACGGGAACAAATAGAAGTTTCTGTAAATTTATTAGAAAGAATAATTGCAGCTATTGATCCTACAGCACTAAATAAAGATGGTTCTGAAGATCCTTGGTTATATTTTTATGAGGATTTTCTGGCTAAATATGATCCAAAAATGCGAAAAGAAAGAGGTGTTTATTATACTCCTATTCCTGTAATTAAAACCCAAGTCAGATTAGTAGCTGAATTATTAGCAGAACATTTTGATGCTGAATTTTCTTTTGTAGATGATAAAGTTATTACTTTAGATCCTGCTTGTGGTACAGGAACTTATATTTTAACAGCTATTAAACATGGACTGGATCAAATTAGTAATTTACGAGGAAAAGGAATGAAAGTTTCTGCTGCTACAAATGCGGCGGCAAATATTCACGCTTTTGAAATTTTAGTAGGTCCTTATGCTGTTGCCCATTTACGTTTAACTCAACAAATTTTAAGTGAAGGTGGAACTTTACCGGAAAATGGTGTTCATGTATATTTAAGTGATACTTTAGAATCTCCCTATGCAGAATTAAGTGGTAATTTACCTTTAATTTATAAATCTTTAGGACAAGAATATAAACGCGCTCAAAAAATTAAACAAAATACTCCCGTGATGGTTTGTTTAGGAAATCCACCTTATAACCGTCAAACAATTGATGAAGATGATTTAATGAATCAAAAAAGAAAAGGTGGATGGGTAAGATTTGGAGATAATGCACAAAAGGTTGATGAAAATGAACAATTAATCAAAAAACGTCCTATTTTAGAGGATTTTCTTGAACCATTAACAGCTATGGGTTATGGTGTTCATGCCAAAAATTTATATAATGATTATGTTTATTTTTGGCGATGGGCGTTGTGGAAAGTTTTTGAAGCTAATGAAGAAAATAAAGCCGGAATTATTAGTTTCATTACTGCTTCTTCCTATTTGCGTGGTCCTGGATTTGCGGGAATGAGAAAAGTGATGCGTCAAACTTTTGATGAACTTTGGATTATTGATTTAGAAGGTGATAATTTAGGGGCAAGAAAAACAGAAAATGTATTTGCAATTCAAACTCCTGTGGCTATTGCTATTGGTGTTTGTTACAATCAACCTCAACCTGAAGTTCCTGCTCAAGTTCATTTTACCAGAATTGATGGTACAACTGAAGAAAAATTAGAAATTTTAGAGAATATTCATTCTTTTCAAGATTTACAATGGCGAGAATGTGCAAATAATTGGACTGATTTATTTTTACCTGTTAGTGATACAGATTATGGAAGTTGGGCAAAGTTAACTGATTTATTTCCTTGGCAAGAAAACGGGATTCAATTTAAGCGAAAATGGACTATCGGTGAAAATAAGGAAGTTTTACAAGAACGTTGGCAAACTTTGATTAATGCTAGTAAATCTCCAGGAACACAGAAAAAACTGTTTAAAGAAACAGATGCTAGAAAAATTAGTAAACAGTATCCATCTTTAGAAGATAGAGGAAATTTATTAGCTCCCATTGCTAATTTATTATCCAAAGATTTACCTGTAGAACCAATTCGTTATGCTTATCGAAGTTTTGATCGTCAATGGGCTTTATTAGATAATAGACTGTGCGATCGCCATAGACCAAATTTACGACGTTCTCATGGTAATAGACAGGTTTATATGACAAGTTTATTAACTAATGTTTTAGGTCATGGTCCATCAGCAGTTGCTACTTCATTAATTCCTGATTTAGATCATTTTCGTGGTTCTTTTGGTGCTAAACATATTATTCCACTGTGGAAAAATTCTGAAGCTACTGAACCTAATATTACTAATGGAGTTTTGCAAGTTATTAATAATATACTCAATGACAATATTTCCCCAGAGGATTTTTTTGCTTACTGTTATGGAATACTTGCAACTCCCAAATATGTGAAAGAATTTTGGCATGAACTAGAAACACCTGGTCCAAGGATTCCCATTACCAAAAATAGGGATTTATTTATTAAAGTAATAGAAATAGGACGCAGTTTAGTTTGGTTACATACCTATGGTGAAAGATTTGTTCCCAGTGGTAAAAAACCAGGTAAAATTCCTATTGGTAGAGTTCGTTGTCAAATAGGAATACCCAATACAGTAAACGATTATCCCACAGAATTTTCCTATGATGTCGGTACACAAGAATTAAAAGTTGGTAGAGGTGTATTTGAAAATGTTCGTCCTGAAGTTTATAATTTTAGTGTTTCCGGTTTAGAAGTTGTCAAATCTTGGTTAGCTTATCGAATGAGAGACGGTGCTGGTAAAAAGTCTTCACCTTTAGATGATATTCGTCCTCAAATTTGGCAATTTGATCATGAATTACTTGATTTACTTTGGGTTTTAGATGCTACTGTAGATTTATACCCTGAGTTATCTTCTTTATTTGAGGAAGTGATTAAAAGTGAATTATTTGCAGCTACCGAGTTTCCACAACCAACAGAGTTAGAAAAATCCAACTCTTTAGAAATGGAAGCTGAATTTCCACTTCCTTTGAATTTAGGAGAAGTAGATGAAGAAGATGAGTAATTTTTTTGTCTGAATCAGGATGTACAGGATTTTTATTGACAATTATGATCTGTGATTTGTGAGAATTATTGATTCCTAATTTATCTGCTTCTGACAATTTCCAGCATCTTGAGATTTACTGATGAAATTATATTCATCATCATCTCAATCAAAAATCGGAAAATCATTCCATCCTGTAAATCCTTAAATCCTGTAAATCCTCATTCTGACAATTTATATAACTAAACGCAGATGAACGCAGATGAACGCGGATTTTTAATTTTTCATTTCTCTCTCATCCTGTAAATCCTTAAATCCTGTAAATCCTGATTCAGACAAATTAGGTGATAGGTAATAGGTAATGAATTTACTGTCACCTGTCACCTGTCACCTGTCACCTAACTTACTCCTGCGTCGCAACCGTCAAAACCTGCGGAGGAGAAGCATCAGGAGGATAAAGAAAATCAACTTCCACCCAAGAATTATCCCCCGGTTTCATATTTAAAGACACCAAAGGTTGACCAGGTTCACCTCTTTTTTGCACCAAATGTACAAACCTAGTCGCCGGTTTACCTTGTTCATCCCGATAACGTACCCGCACAGTACCCCGAAAGAAAACCTGACGCGCAGGTGTGGTAAAAAACCTTAAACCTGATTTTGTTAACTCATTTTCTTTGATGGGAGTTTGCAACGAAATAGTGACATTTTTTGCACTTTGAGAATTATTCAACAAAGGCAACCTTAAACTATATTGAATGCCATAATTACCATGTGCAAAATAAGCTGTATCAGGATAACGGACTAACATCGGTGCTGTTTGAATTTGACCTGTACCAAAAGTTCCTCCGTGCAGCGTACTTAAAGGATAGGAAAACGCTTTACCGGGTTCAGGAATAGTTAAATACCTACTGTTAGAATTATCTGTTAAAAGCGATCGCCATTGTGACCCACGGGACACACCAGCAACTCTTCCATAAATAGCAGGTTTACCAGTTCCCTCTATAGGAGTCGGGGTTTTATCTCTCGGTGTTGATAAATCACCATTATTTAATAAATCTTCCCATTCTGCTAAACTTGGCGATCGCTCACTACCATCAGCATTTGTCTTTGCAAACATCGCTAAACTAGCAGCATAAATTTTGCCATTACTCCGCAGTCGCATATATGTGGAACGACCATTTAAAGGTGGTGTCAATTCTCGCACGGGAATGGGTAAATTTAATAACATCCGACTTTCCCCAGCAGGAATGACAATTTGAGCAGGGAAAATATTTTGTCGTCTTCCTCTCAAAACATCAGACATCACCCGACTACCAGGACCTGCAAACACAGTACCCAAATTATTAGGAATAAAAGAATCTAATGGTAAAAAAGGCGCGTCTGGTTGACTTAAATAACTTGCACCTTGCAGAATATTCACAGTTACCGATGTAGTACCAGGGTTATGTAAGATTATGCCGTGGTAAAGGGAACGTAAATCTTCTGGTGGTTCTGCTCTAGCAATATGATGGGAAAAAACATCAAACCTTCCCTGAAAGGGAAAATTTAAATGGGCGGTTGGTACTTTTTTACCATCTCCGGGAAAAGTAGAAAGTAAAATTCCTTCTTTTAATACCAATTCTGGGCTATTGCTATTAAATACTGGTATTGTATCCAATTTTCCTGGTAATGGCCGCACCTCTTGAGGTATTACCACTTCTTCCGGTGGTGGTGTAGCTGGAGTTGCTTGTGCGAGAGTCAAACCGAGTAATACTGGTAACATAGGAAATTTAAAATTCAAAATTTATAAGTGACAGGTGACAGTTAACAGTTAACAGTTAACAGTTATTAGTGAGTGGAGTTTATGATTTACTGTTCCCCATTGCCTATTCCCTATTCCCTATTCCCTGTTACCTTGATTCAAAAATAACCAAATTATTAATGATTAAAACAAAATCAGCAAGAATGTCTAGCAAATTTTCTTGATGCAAAATCGGAACATGGACAAAAATACAAGGAATGGGGAGTTGAGATTGATTCAAGTAGTCCAACACTGAATAATAAAGACCTTCGCACACAAATTTACCACAGTCGTAACTAATCTCAACTGCCGCTGTCTCAGCTATTAATTGTTCAACATTAACAATTGTTTGCAAAGTTGTTATCCCAAAATTTTCCCCACCATCTCTAAATGAAATATCAGTAGTCTGTATAGACTCGCTACTAGCAACAACTTCCACACTTAAATTTTGCCGACTAGCAGCCATACCACAACAGATAACATAATCCGGTTTGAGTTCATTAATTTTGGCAATGACGCGAGAACTGGCAAGGGCAACATCTACAGGTAGTCGCCGCAAAAAAGTTAAGTCATGATAGATATCAGCCATTTTGGCTAGTTCGAGTAACAAGTCATCGGAAGAATTTGACTGTTGTTCACTCAACCAAGTGTCAAAAGAAGTTAATAATATTTTTTTCTGCATAATAAATATTATTTAGAATATTATTTAGAATTAGAATATAAATGCTTCCCTAATAAATTTACAAGGAGCAAGTAAATGCCAGTCATTGCGGTCGTAGATTATGATATGGGAAATTTGCACTCAGTCTGTAAAGGTTTAGAAAAAGCTGGTGCAACTCCTAAAGTCACTTATTCTGCCAAGGAGTTAGAACAAGCAGATGCGATAGTTTTGCCAGGAGTGGGAGCTTTTGATCCTGCCATGCAACATTTACGTTCACGCGGTTTAGAACAACCAATTAAAGATGTGATCGCATCTGGTAAACTGTTCTTAGGTATTTGTCTAGGACTGCAAATTTTATTTGAATCTAGCGCTGAAGGAACTCAACCAGGACTAGGAATAGTGCGGGGAAAAGTACGCCGATTTCGTCCAGAACCAGGAATAGCTATTCCCCACATGGGTTGGAATCAACTGCAACTGACTCAACCAAGAAGCATTTTGTGGGAACATTTACCCCATCAACCTTGGGTTTATTTTGTCCATTCCTACTATGTTGAACCAACTGAAACGCAAATTAGAGCAGCAACAGTGACGCATGGAAGTCAAACTGTCACAGCAGCGATCGCTCATGAAAATCTCATGGCGGTTCAATTCCATCCCGAAAAATCCTCTAATATCGGATTGCAAGTTTTATCTAATTTTGTGGCTCAAGTCCGTGAAAAAATCCCTGCTTAATAAAAATTTGCATTTTTTTCAGTTGTTAGTTTTCGGTTAACTAATAACTAATGACTAATCATCAATAACTAATGAGTTTAAGAATTTACGGGAATCGTCTGTTAAAAACTTTACCAGGGCGAGAGACTAGACCTACCAGTGCGCGAGTACGGGAGGCAGTTTTTAATATTTGGCAGGGGGAAATTGAGAATTGTCGCTGGTTAGATTTATGTGCCGGTAGCGGTTCAATGGGTGCAGAGGCTTTATGTAGGGGAGCTAGTCTAGTAGTAGGAATTGAACAGTCAAGTCGAGCCTGTGCCATTATTCAACAAAATTGGCAGCAGGTAGCTAATAATGAACAAAAATTTCAAATCTTGCGGGGAAATATCCTGCAACAGTTAAAAAAATTATCAGGTCAAACATTTGACAAAATATATTTTGATCCACCTTATGCCAGTGGTTTATATGAGCCTGTTTTAGAAGCGATCGCTCACTATCAACTTTTAGATCCTCAAGGGGAAATAGCAGCAGAACATAATCCTAATTTTACACCACCAACCATCCCCACTTGGGAAATCAGCCGCCAAAAAGTTTATGGCAACACAGCACTAACTTTTTACAGAACGATGGAAGTACCGGAAAACGAGTGATGAATATATATGGTTAGGGGTTTAGCATTGCTAAACCCCTACGCTAACTAGCTGTTAACCCTTAGCCGCCCAACTCGGTAGGACGCTTGTATTGCTTATAGGCAGCGTAAAACAGTCCGCTAAGGGTGACGAAAATCAGACCCAGAACAATACCTGAGAGTAGGGGTTCAACCACTGTAAATCTCCTCTTTACAAATTTTCAAGTTTCGTTTCCCGTTTTTAATCTTACCAAATCCCGCATCAATCCAGCGCCCTCAGCTGTTTGTGGATTATAAATACTATCTAAAAATTTTCATCTGTGGTTGCAGGTAGAATCAAGAAATTTTAAGCTATGTGTAGAAGATGAAATATTTTTTGTAAGAATTCAGGAGTCAGGATTCAGGAGTCAGAAGATTTGCTCATCTAGCGATTACTCAAATAGTGATTGTTAGTTTAACCGTTAAAAAGCTGACTGCTGAACGCTGATAGCTGAATGCTTACAGTTTTTGTACACCTAGACTGTAAAAGTAAACTCTTGAATAACCAGCTTATCAAACCTGAAACTTGGAGTCAGTGGATCACTTTGTCGGTTTTGGCCATACTCATCGCCATACCCGTAACTATTTTTGGTGTTCAAATAGTTCAAACCTCTGATCCTTACGTCAAAAATGTTTTATCACTGACAGGCAACCCAGTACAGGGAAGGGCTATCTTTCAAGCCAACTGCGCTGGGTGTCATGGTTGGGAAGCTCATGGACTCGTTGGACCGAGCTTACAAGCTGTCTCCAAACGCAAATCTCAATATGGATTGATTCATCAAGTTATTAGCGGTGAAACTCCTCCCATGCCCAAATTCCAGCCCAGCGCCCAAGAAATGGCAGACCTTTTAAGTTATTTAGAAGGTCTTTGAATAAGGGAACAGAGAACAGGGAACAGGGAACAGGGAACAGTAAATAGGGAAAAGTGTTATTTTATATTTTTATATGTTGTTATAAATTGTGACAGGCTGCTTAGTAAATCAATGGATAATAAAACTACCACTACAAGATGGTTTTACTCCTGACTCCTGACTCCTGGAAATTTCATTTTCAACTGAGTTTGAGCTTGTCCTAAGTTGACAATTTAATAAACAAACCTGTACACTCATAGACAAGACTATGAGTGACTTTATGTTTAAACCTCATGAATTTGCTAAAAAAATCGGAGTTTCAGTCAAGACCTTGCAAAGATGGGATGTTGAAGGAAGACTTCCAGCCAAAAGAACATTGTCGGGGCATCGTTTTTATACTGAAGATGATTTACTGATTACCCAGGGATTAAAACCTGTAGACTCAAATTGACAAACCTGTACAAGATATGTCAGTTTTAGACAGCAAAGAAATACAGTGTTGAGGTCGAGCAATGCTTTTATCCATCAAAACAAAACTCAAGTTAAACAAAACCCAGGAAATATTAATGGCTAAACACGCTGGTATAGCAAGGTTTACCTATAATTGGGGTTTAGCTACTTGGCAGGATTTGTATAAAGATGGATTAAAGCCAAACAAATACATCCTCAAGAAATTCTTTAATAATCATGTAAAACCTGAATTGGCATGGATTAAAGAAAAAGGTATTTGTCAGAAAATCACTCAATACGCCTTTGATAGTTTAGGTGAGGCTTTCCAGAGATTTTTTCAAGGACAGTCTAAATATCCCAACTTCAAAAAGAAAGGGAAAAATGATAGTTTTACAATTGATAATGGTGGTAAACCAATTCCTGTAGGTGGTACATCAATAAAACTACCAACAATTGGATGGGTAAAAACTTATGAAGGATTACCTCACACCACCTGCAAAAGTATTACTATTTCTAGGACTGCTGATAGCTGGTACATAGCTTTTTCTTATGAACAAGAATGTCAGCCAACTATTAAAAAACATGATGCTGTTGGTGTTGATTTGGGAGTAAAGGAACTAGCTATTCTTAGCACTGGTATTACTTTTGCTAATCCTAAACACTACAAACAGAACTTAGCTAAACTGCAAAGATTATCTAATATCTACTCTAGAAAGGCTAAAGGTTCAAGCAATAAGCATAAAGCCAAAATTAAACTAGCTAGACATCATGCGAGAATAGCAAACCTGAGAAAAGATACTCTTCACCAAATCACTACTTACTTATGCAAAAACCACGCTCAGATAGTAGTAGAAGATTTGAATGTTTCAGGGATGTTATCAAACCATAAATTAGCTCAAGCAGTAGCCGATTGTGGGTTTCATGAGTTTAAGCGTCAGCTAGAATATAAAGCTAAAAAGTTTGGTTGTGAAATTATAATTGCTGATAGATTTTATCCATCAAGTAAAACCTGTTCTCACTGTGGACATAGAAAAGATAGTCTTTCTTTATCTGAAAGAATTTATCACTGCGAGAACTGTAGTTTTGAGATGGATAGGGATCTGAATGCTGCAATTAATTTATCGCGTTTGGCTAAAGCGTGAAAGTCTACCGAGGGATAACTGCTCCCATGCTCCCGTTGAAGTAGAAAGTAAAGTCTAGTTTTGTCTAGGTTTTATATAGCAGAGTACATTCAAGAATTAGTTTCTGGTTAACCAAGGAATAAGGTTGAATTTTCAACGCTTTTTGAAAAGCTTCGATAGCCTCACCATACTTTCCTAGTGTTGCATAACACAAACCCATACCATGAAGTGCGCCAAAGTGTACTGGATTTAGCTGTACAACCATTTGACAGTCACCTAGAGATTTTGGATAATTACCTACACTGTAATATAAAAAAGCGCGTCTATTCCAAGCTTCAGCAAAATCTGGTTGTGATTGAATAAGTTCTGTTAAAACTTCTTCGGCTTTGGCTGTTTCTCCAGCATCCATTAGTTTTTGACTATAATCAATCTTTTCTAGTCCATATATACCCTTTTGCTGAAACCAGAACCGCCAAATTTTGCGAGTTGCTTGCTCACGAACTAAAGCATCAGGATTTTTCAAGTCTTCCAGTAAAGAATTGATAGATAAAGAATCCATGCAGTTAAGATAGGTAAGTTGATATTGCCAGTTACTTGTGCAGTAAGTATTCAAACATCAGCAGTCAGCTTTTTAACAATTACGCCAAAAATACTTATTTGCTCATCAAGCAATTAATCAAAAATTCTGACTTTTGACTTTTGAATTCTTACCTTGTGCAGAAGATTATCTCCTAATTTATGTTAATAGTCATCACGGTATTCTCCGATCTTGATTAAAAATTCTGGCAATATTTTGTATTGATTCATACTATTTTTTAACAAAATTATGTAGGCAATGCTGGCGATCGCTCATTGGGACAAAATAAAAGTAACTTTTCAGGGGTTGCTATATTTACGCAACCTTTTACTGTAAATTCTCCTGCACCCAACTCCTAAAATTCCGCATTGCCTGACTTCTGCCAATAGTTAAACACTGCTGCACATACTCATTAACTAATTCCACAATGGGAATATTAGAAAAATTAGGACTAGATGGAGATTTTACATATTTCCCATCCTGTAACAAGAAAATTTCTAAACCTTGTTTTTTATATCGCCAAAGTTCAGGAACTCCTAAAATTTGATAATTTTCAAATTGAGTCCGAGAAGTAATATCAATTTCAATAGCTAAATCTGGTGGTGGATCTATATTTAAATCAATTCGATTTTTACCAATTACAGCCCCTTGATTTTGAATGTAAAAACTGGTATCTGGTTCTACGGCTTGCCTCATTCTCTCATTTTTCAGAGTTGTCGAACCAAAAGGTTCAAAATCAACATCGAGTATTTCTAACAAGATTTTCACCAAATCACCAACAATTTCTTTATCTTTTTCGTGTTCAGGTAAAGGCACCATAATTTCTAACCAACCATCACTATAAGAAATACGCGCAGCACGCTTTTCTCCCATTTCTTCTAAAATATTTTCTAGTTGCTGCCAACTAATATCTTTGAGTAACATTTGTTGGCCTGGATGAACAATAATTTGTTGCAATTCTAACAACATATTGCCTCTAAATTAATTCATAGTTATTATTTATCTTCTGCCCTTTCACACTGCTCACAATCACACTCACAATCACAATTTTAACTTAAACATACTCAAAGTCCCGAAATTAGTTAAAATCAACATCACAGAACAGTGAAACAGGAGAAACCCAGGCGTGCCTACACTCGGTGTAAATATTGACCATATAGCCACCATCCGTCAAGCCAGAAGAACCGTAGAACCAGATCCCATCGCCGCAGCAGTATTAGCAGAATTAGCGGGTGCAGATGGCATTACCGCCCATTTGCGGGAAGATAGAAGACATATTCAAGATAGAGATGTGCGGTTATTGCGGCAAACAGTAAGAACACACTTAAACTTAGAAATGGCTGCTACTGATGAAATGTTAGCGATCGCCCTAGATATCAAACCTGATTATGTAACATTAGTTCCCGAAAAACGGGAGGAAATCACCACAGAAGGGGGTTTGGATATTGTCGGACAAATTGCTAGAATAGGGGATATAGTTGATAAATTGCAAAATGCTGGCATTCCCGTGAGTTTGTTCATAGATGCCGAACCAGCACAAATCGAAGCTTCTGTCAAGGTGCAAGCGAAGTTTATTGAACTGCATACCGGAAAATATGCTGAAGCTCAAGATGAAACAACTCGCCAACATGAATTAGCTTTATTAGCACAGGGATGTGAACAAGCTATTAAAGCGGGTTTACGAGTCAATGCCGGTCATGGACTTACATATTGGAACGTTTACCCAGTAGCGGCGCTTCCAGGTATGGAAGAACTGAATATTGGCCATACTATCATCAGTCGGGCTGCCTTGGTAGGAATGGAAAGAGCAGTCCGAGAGATGAAACAAGCAATGATGGGTAATTGGTGATTGGTGATTGGTGATTGGGGATACAATTTTGGATTTTGGATTTTGGATTTTGGATTGTATTTCATGAATCCAATCTAAAATCTAAAATCTAAAATCTAAAATCTAAAATTCTCCTGACTCCTGACTCCTTGATCTCCTTTCAAAAGAGGGGTTGTAGCTGCGTAATCCTGAAAAATTAGAGTCACATTGGTAACGTAAAACTTTTATGACTTCCACACAGTCTAACAACCTACCTCTTTGGGTACAAAATAGAGATACTGTAATTGAGTACAGTAAACAAGCCGAATGGCGCTATCAGACACCCCCAGATTATACCCGTTCTAAAGAAAATCTAGCCAAAGAAAGTACCTGTAATCACGCAGAAGGTTCACTAGAAGCTATTGTACAGAATTTAGTGAGAACCTTTGAAATGGAGGTATCTTTTAAGAGTAACCCTAAACAGTGGTTAGCTGTTGTGCAGGATAAGTTTCGCGTCAGTACAAATGGGGGACAAGAGTTTACAGCCACAGATGTATACACCCAGGGTACTTATAACACATTTATGGCTGATTCTGAACATTACAAAGCTTCAGAAGAAACTTTTGAATCATCAGCGAAACTTTTTCATAGTACCTTTCCGCAAGGTTTTCCTTGGGAACTGCTAGAAGTTTACTCAGGTCCACCAGTGGTTACATTTAAGTGGAGACACTGGGGACATTTTCGCGGTCAATATAAAGACTTTGCACCCACAGGGGAAACAGTAGAAATTGTCGGTATGAGTGTAGCTCGTGTTACCGATGATTTGAAGATTATCTCTTTGGAACACTATTTTGACAACAACCTGTTTTTAGAGAAACTGACAGCAGGTGGCAAAATGGAAAATGCTGGAAACATTGAAAATAAGGCTAGTGGTTGTCCCTTTGGTTCTTGGTTCAAGGGCGTGAAGAAAAGTTAACCTATTAGGGTACAGTGTTGCTGCTGTACCCTATACATTATTAGATAGTAAGCACAGGATGAAAATGACAACATACTATTACGTTTTAGCTAGTCAGCACTTTTTACTAGAAGAAGAACCTCTAGAGGAAGTTCTCAAAGAACGTACCCGTAACTACCACGAACAAGAAAAAGAGATAGATTTTTGGTTAGTGAAAAACCCAGCTTTCCTGGAAGCACCGGAAATGGCAGCAAATAAAGCTAAATGTCCTAAACCTCCGGTAGCAATTATTTCTACCAATTCTCAATTTATTACTTGGTTAAAATTACGTTTAGAGTATGTCATCACTGGAGAATTTCCAGCTCCTTCGGCAACAATTCCTAATCCTTTGGCATCTTTAACAACTGTGTAATACATTCAAGGCAGGAATTAGGGTGTAGGGTGTAGGGTGTAGGGCAGACAGGGGAGGAAAATTTTAGATTTTAGATTTTAGATTTTAGATTGGAGATGACAAAAACAATCCAAAATCCAAAATCCAAAATCCAAAATTGCATCACCAATGCCCAATGCCCAAGAAAAAATAAGTGAGAAATTATACAATATTAGGTATACACCAAATGTTTTTACCAAAAGTTCATTATTTACCAAGTGCTTTATTATTAGCAGTAGCTCCTATAATTGCAGGTATTAGTCCTGTTTTATCTCAAACAACAATTCCTGCCTGTCAACCTCCGAGTGCAGGGGAGTATCTGTTGTTAGTTGTCAGTCCCACAGCTAATAATCAACAGCAGTTACGTAGTGCCTTACCGTCTGAATTGAAAACTGTTACTTGTAAATATCTAAATGAAACAGTAACGCGGGTTGGTGGTTTCAACAAAATTGATGATGCAAACCGCTGGGCAAGATATGTTAACAACGTTGTTGGCTTGTCTGCTATTATTACGACTCGACCAACAGCAGCAACAGCAGCAACAGCAGCAACGGTAACACCAGCAATAATCCCATCAGCAACTCTACCAAATCAGACAGTTAGTTATAATCCCAGAGTTTTGGGAGAAGGTTTTGCTGTGTTGGTAGATTATTTCAACCGCCCGGAACTAGCTAACAATCTACAAAGAACGGTAGGAGGTAATGTTGGTTTAGTTTCCTATGGACAACGCCCCTATCTACTGGCTGTTTATACTACCAACCAAACAGAGGCATACAGGACATTGCAAAAACTGACGGAGAATGGTTTTTTTGCCCTGTTAGCAGATGGTAGAAAAGTCATGTTACTGCGTTCAGTTGTCACAGTAAGGTGATTGGTGATTGGTGATTGGGACAAATATAATTAATTACCTATTACCTATTACCTCTCTTTCCTTCTTACTGTCACCTGTCACCTGTCAACTGTCACCTTACTAATAAGCGGCTCTAGCTAACCAGGAAATAGTGATACCTAAAGCCGAACCAGCTATGACTTGAACTGGTGTATGTCCAAGTAGTTCTTTGAGACGGTCTTGGAAAAAGTCTGGTTTTTCATGAAATAATTCATCAATCATTTGATTGAGTATGCGAGCTTGCTTACCTGCTGCTTGGCGAACTCCAGCTGCATCGTACATAACAATGATGGCAAATACCGCAGCTACAGCAAAATCTGGAGATGACCAACCGATAGTTTGCCCAACTCCAGCGGCTAAAGCTGTTACTAAAGCTGAATGGGCGCTAGGCATACCTCCGGTAGTCACTAAGACACGCAGATCCACTTTTTGATGTTTGATGACTTCAACGATGAGTTTTAATCCTTGAGCAACAAAACAAGCCACAAGTGCAACCAGTAGCACCCGGTTGTTGAAAATGTCGCCTATGTCCTGCATGGTTTTTTGGTTAGGTGATTGAATAAGAGCAGCACTTGTGTGTTGAGGAACAGTTTTTTTAGCAGTCAGCCTTCAGCTTTCAGCCATTAGCAGTATAACAGGTGACAGGTGACAGGTGACAGAGTTTAAAGTCTGTATGTGTTTAAGTTTGATCATCTGTTCATGAAGTACAACATTGACTGTCGCCATAACATGATTGTGGTGGATGATTTTGTAACTAAAATTTGGCAGTTTTGTGGTTGTGATTTTAAATTTGGGATTGTGCAATCCAAAATCCTAAAATCCTAAAATCCTAAAATCCAAAATCCAAAATCCAAAATCCAAAATTCTCCCTAGTGATTGCGATTGATAATAAAGTGAGCGATCGCCTGTAGGGGTACTGCTTTTTCTCCAAAACTTTCTAGTTCTGCACAAGCTTCTTCAACTAGCTGTTGTGATTTAGCGCGTGATTCTTCAATTCCCCATAAGCTGGGATAGGTAACTTTTTGGGCTGTGAGGTCTTTACCAGCAGTTTTACCTAGTTGTTCTTGAGTGGCTGTGATATCAAGAATATCATCAATGATTTGGAAGGCTAGACCAATATTTTGAGAATAACGAGTTAATTTTTTTACATCTTCTGGGGATGCGCCGGCGATTATTCCCCCACAGACTACACAAGCTTCTAAGAGGGCGGCTGTTTTGTGGTTATGAATAAAATTCAGGGTTTCTAGGGAAATATCTGATTTACCTTCTGATTCTAAATCTACCACCTGACCACCAACTAAACCGGCAGCACCTACAGCCTTACCGAGACGGGCAATTACTTGTAAAGTTCTTTGTGTAGGGACATTTTCGGGGTTTTGGGAAGCTACGAACTCAAAAGCCAGGGCTAATAAACCATCCCCGGCTAAAATGGCGATATCTTCGCCGTAGACTTTATGATTTGTCAACTTACCACGACGGTAATCATCATTATCCATTGCGGGTAAGTCATCATGAATTAGAGACATGGTGTGGATCATTTCCACAGCACAAGCTGTTGGCATGGCCATTTCAATAGTGCCACCAATCATTTCACAGGTAGCAAGGCAAAGAATCGGACGTACACGCTTACCTCCTGCTAAGAGGGAGTAGCGCATAGCATCGTAAATCTTCTCTGGATAAACTACGGGAATTGATTGATCCAAAGCAGTATCACAAAGCTTTTGCCGTTCTTTGAGATAGGCTGGGAGGTTAAATTGGGCTGGTTCTGATGTCTTTTGCAAGTTATCTGTTACTACCATGCTTCAATTCCTAAAATTTTCGGTTTATGGTGATATGTGTGACAATTTTACGGTGTAGAGGAGCAGAAACACTCACTTCTCGATTTTGGATTTTGGATTTTGGATTTTATATTGATTCCATAAATCTGAAATTTGCTTAGTTACTGTTTGTCCGTAAATAGCTAGAGACTGTATTTTGCAGTAACATGGCAACTGTCATCGGACCAATACCACCAGGAACGGGGGTAATATATTCTGCCACATTAGCAGTTGCCGCAAAATCAATATCGCCCACTAAACGACTTTTACCACTGCTATCGGTGACGCGATTTATTCCCACATCTACCACAACAGCGCCTAGTTTTACCATGTCAGCAGTGATTAATCCGGGAATACCTGCTGCTGCAACGAGAATATCGGCGTTTTGGGTGATGGTTTTGAGGTTTTGGGTGCGGGAGTGGGCAATGGTAACTGTAGCATCAGCATCTAACAGCATTAACGCCATTGGCTTACCCACTAAGATACTACGTCCTATTACTGCTGCCTGTTTTCCCACCAGGGGAATTTTATATTCTTCTAGTAGTCGCATTACTCCCGCTGGTGTACAACTTCTTAACCCGGTTTCACTTCGCACCAAACGCCCTAAGTTCACTGGGTGGAGTCCATCCGCGTCTTTATCTGGGGCGATTTTATGTAAAAGAGCGATCGCATCCAAATGATTAGGTAGGGGTAACTGTACTAAAATCCCATCTACCCGTTCATCTTGGTTAAGTTCTGCAATTACTTCTTCTAGTTCAGTTTGGCTAGTTTGAGTGGGAAAATGTTTACCAAAGGAAGCAATCCCCACTTTAGCACAGGCTTTTTCTTTGTTGCTCACATAAGCTGCTGAGGCTGGGTTATCTCCCACCATCAACACTGCTAAACCAGGAGGTCTGCCAATTTTCGGTTGTACTTCTGTGATGGTAGCACCTAATTCTTTCTGAATTTTAGCGGCTAATGCTTTACCATCAAGGATTTTCGCTGTTTTTGTTTCCATTGTCATTAGTCATTAGTTATTAGGGACTGGGGACTGGGGACTTCACAAGGGTAGGTATTTTACATTGTCGTGAGGGCAAGACTTGGAGGACAAGGAAGGACAGTGGACAAGGGAGGAAACCCGTGCAAATAATGTACAACTGGTCACAAAAACCGACGCTCAACAGACCATTTTTTGTATAAAATCTTCCTTGTCTACAATACCTCCTTGTCTTCCAGGTCCTGCCTTAACAGATAATATTAAAAACCTACCCCTGTGAGGGACTGGGGACTGGGGAGTGGGATAAAATTTCTTCTCTTGCCTTTTGCCTTTTGCCTTTTTACTGTCACCTGTCACCTGTCACCTGTCACCTGTCACCTACTCCGTTATTTTCTCAGATTAACTGCGTCAACTAAAGGATAAAGGATAGATAGTATGAATAAAAACTTGAGTAAACTGGTAACAAGGTAAGGATTAATGCAAAAATTCTCTCAATTGCGTACTGTTCAACAACAAATACAACGTACTTCTTGGAAATCTTTTCATCAAGGATTAGCCTTTTTTTTGGTAGTGGGACTGTGTAGTTGTGCTAACGGTAAACCTGGTGAAATGAATTTACAAAATCTGAGGATTGGCGCAAATGTTACACCAATTCAGGAAATTAAACCAGCACAGGATAATCAAGCTACTGTTTACATTCAAGGAAAGATAGAAAAACACGCTCCTTTGCTCAAGCAGCAAGCATATCAAATTTCTGATGCCACTGGTAAAATTTGGGTTGTAACTAATCAAAGTAATTTAAAGGTGGGACAAGAGGTAGTATTAAAGGGTAAGGTAAGATACAAGAGTATTCCCTTGGCTGGGCAAGAGTTTGGGGAAGTTTACTTAGAGGAGGAATAATATATGAATCATCAAATACCCCAAGTAGCTATCGCTATTCTCTACCAAGACAATAAATATCTCATGCAGCTACGGGACAATATCCCTACCATAGCTGCTGCTGGTTGTTGGGGTTTATTCGGTGGACATTTAGAAGCTGATGAAACCCCAGAAATAGCACTGGTGCGGGAAGTAAAAGAAGAAATCAGTTATGAGTTACCTTCTTTTGTTAAATTTGGGATCTATTCCGATGAGAGAGTTATTCGTTATGTTTTTCAAGCACCATTATTAGTAGGATTAGAGCAACTGGTTTTAAATGAAGGTTGGGATATGGGATTATTAACAAGGGAAGATATTGAAAGGGGTAGTTGTTATTCGGCAATAGCTGGAGAATTTAGACCTTTAGGTATTCCTCACCAAAAAATTATGCTTGATTTTATAACAGGTGACAGGTGACAGGTGACAGGTGACAGGTGACAGAATTGCGAGTATTTTTGTGGGTTTATAGTTTGACTATTTTCTAAATAGTTTAATCATCACAATTCTTGAACCATCGGCAACTAATTTAATTGATCAAATCTATGCAAATCATAAATAAATTTCCCCGCTGGTTAACGTTTGGTTTGGCTTTTCCTCTGATCATTCTTAATGGATGGTTATTAATTCAGGTTGTCAAATATTTTCAACCTTTGGTAAGCGTTGTTTCTGTCGCTATTTTATTATCTTTTGTTTTAAACTATCCCATCAATTTTTTTCATAAACGCGGAATACCACGTAATTTAGCAATTGTGGGAGTTTTACTATTAGCAGTGTTCATTTTAGGTGCTGTAGGTGTAATTTTAGTCCCGTTAATTTTCCAGCAACTTAATGAATTAGTGAATATTCTCCCCGCTTGGATTCAGTCGGGAACTGAACAGTTACAAGCTTTTTTGAATTGGGCAGCTACACAACAAGATTTACCTGTAAATATTATTGGTATAGCTACACAATTACTGGAAAAAATATCTAATCAATTTCAATCCTTTACTGGTAAAATACTGGGTTTAGCATTTGATACTATTGGATTTTTACTAAATTTAATTCTAGCCATTGTTTTAACAATTTACTTAATTTTAAATGGTGAAAAATTGTGGGATGGACTTTATCAATGGTTGCCTTCACATATTAGCATAAAAGTGAGAGATTTATTAAAAGAAGATTTCCAGAATTATTTTATTGGACAAGCTACTTTAGGGGCAATTTTAGCAGTAACAGTTACTTTAGCATTTGTGGCTTTAAGGATTCCTTTGGCGTTATTATTTGGAATTGGCATTGGTTTTTTCTCTCTTTTCCCTTTTGGTACTGGGATAGGTATTGGTATTGTTAGTTTGTTGGTAGCTTTAGAGAACTTTTGGGAAGGGGTAGAAGTTGCAGCAATAGCAGTGACAATTGACCAAATTAATTCTAATATTGTTGCACCGAGATTGTTAGGAAATTTGACAGGTTTAAATCCTGTTTGGGTGGTAATTTCTTTGTTAATTGGGGCTAAATTAGGTGGTGTTTTGGGTTTGTTGGTGGCAATTCCTATTGCTAGTTTTATTAAGGATATTGCTGATAGTTGGCGGGTGGGTGAGTTGAAGAAAGTGCATGAGGTTGATGGTAGTGTGGGAGAAGTTAAGGAAGGTTTAGAGGTAAGGTGATGCGCTACACCCGCAAGGAAATTTATTCCCTGGCTGGGAATTACTACGAATTACCATGATTGATGGTATCATTTGAATAATTGATTGCTGTTTTTTGACAACCTGGACGACGTGCTTGAGATAAATCTAAATGTTCAATGATATTTTCATCATTGTCAAATTTAGTATCAAATTCTACTGCTTGCATATTATTACTAATCCATTAAATCAGCAATTAGGCGATCGTAAATATCTTGCCACAGGGTTAAATGTTGTTGAAAGTTGAGAATAACAGCGATTTTTTGACCTTGACCATCAGTTAAAAACTGAATATTTTCCAGTTCAGGATATTGGTTAATGACTGTTTCCCAAAGTGTTTGATGAGGTTGTAGGTCTATGAATACTCCTGTTCTTTTATTTTGTTGGTCTGTTAAAAATTGAATACCTGGTAATTGAGGTAAGTTATTATTTTGATATTGTTGATAATATTTACCTCTGACTCCTGTACTGAAATCATATTCTTCTAACATTTCAGTATCTTGTGGTTGATTAATATTGGTTTTGTTCATAATTTTGCCTTTCTCTATTAGTTGCGGGACGTGCGCTGATGATACGAGTATTATAATCTCTTTCTGTGTGAACAACCACTAACAACCTATATCTATCAGAATAACCGATAGTGATAAAGCGGTCTTCATCTTGGGAGTGTAAATTATCATAAAGAGTAATAGCTAGTGGGTCACTAAAAACGGTAGCTGCTTCAATAAAGGACACACCATGTTTTTGATAATTAATTTTCGCCTTTTCTTTATCCCAATCAAATTTAATTGTCATTTGTAATTAATGAGAGATTTTAAACATTTTAATAAACTATTTTTCCTGTTTTATCTATATCTATTAAGTGTTCTTTGGCATTAACTGTTAATTTTGGAAATCTTTTGAATTTGTAAATGACTAATTTCAATACCCCAACTGATCTAATAAATCATTGCGATTATTGATATAAAATTCATCATCTGGCTGAATACTAATTGCTTTTTCATAACATTTTAATGCTTCTTCATATCTTTGTAAATTCTCTAGGCACAAACCCCGGTTATTCCAAGCATAATCATGGTCAGGTTGAATAGCAATAGCTTTATCATAAGATGCGATCGCCTCTTCATATTTTTTTAACCCATTTAGACAATAACCTCTGTAAAACCAAGCTTCATGGTAATCAGGTTTAATAGCAACGACTTTATCAAAAGATGAGATCGCCTCTTCATATTTTTTTAAATTTTTTAGTGCAACGCCCCAGTTATACCAAGCTTTATAATAGTCAGGTTTAATAGTTATAGCTTGATCATAAGATGAGATAGCGTCTTCATATTTTTGTAACTTATCCAGGCAATAACCTCTGGAAAACCAAACTTCATGATAGTCTGGTGTGATAGCAATAGATTTGTCGTAAGATAAGATTGCATCTTCGTATTTTTCTAATTTTTCTAATGCAGATCCCCTACCAAACCAAGCTTTATGTAAGTCAGGGTTAATAGCAATAGCTTTGTCGTAGGATAATATTGCCTCTTTGTATTTTTTCAACCCATTTAGGGCAAGACCCCGATTAATCAAAGTATTAGGATAGTCAGGTTTAATAGCAATAGCTTTATTATATGATGTAATTGCTTCTTCGTATTTTTTCAAATGAGACAGCCAAAAACCTCTATTATTCCAAGCTTTATAGCAATTAGGATTTATGCAAATAGCTTTGTCATAGGATGCCATTGCTTCTTCATGCTTTTGTAATCTGCTTAGTGCATAACCTAATGCCAGCCAACTTATATCATAATTAGAGTTAATATCAATTGATTTATTACAGGACTCTATTGCTTCTGTAAATATTTCTAATCCACTTAATGCAGCACCTCTGTATGCCCAAGCTTCGTAATAATCAGGTTTAAAAGAAATCGCTTTATTTTGAGATATCAGTGCTTTTTCATAGTTTTTTAACTCATGCAAAGCAACACCTCGAAAATGCCAAGCTTGATAACAGTCAGGCTGAATTGCAATGGCTTTATCATAACATAAAATAGCCTGTTCATAATTTTCTATGTTTAATAATTTATTCCCTTCTTCCAAATAATATTGACTTGGTTTATTATTAGTTGTTATTGACTGATTTAATACTGGTGTGACTGGCTGCATATTCTGTTTTTGAATAACTACAAAAACCTGATTTAATTCTTCTAATGTTTCTTTTGCGTCTCGATAACGCTGCCGCCAATCATAACGCACCATTTTAGTAATAAAATTCTCTAATTTATTACTAACTGAAACTAAATTACTCCAAATAATTTCACCATCATTATCTTCTGATAACCTATTAGGATAAATTCCAGTTAATCCTTCAATTGCCATCATACCCAAAGCATAAATATCACTACTATATTTAGGTTTACCAAAACCCTGTTCTGGTGGCATATATCCATGAGTACCAACACCTACAGTTTTACTGGTTAACCCTGATTTCATAGCAATAGTAGTATTAATCTGTTTCACTACCCCAAAATCAATTAATACTAACTTCCCATCCTTACGCCTCATAATATTTGCAGGTTTAATATCCCGATGAATCACCTTATTATCATGGACATAAACCAATATTTCTAAAACATCTCGTAAAAGTTGAATTACTTCCCCTTCACCCAACTTTTTACCAGGATATATTTCATTAGTTAAATCATTACCTTCAATAAATTCTTGAATCAAATAAAAATCTTGATCTTCCTGAAAATAAGCATATAATTTAGGAATTTGATCGTGATTTTGTCCTAATTGATATAATATTTGTGCTTCCTGTTCAAATAATCTAATAATTTCTGGATCAATAACTGTAGGTTGTAACCGTTTAACCACACAAACCGGTTTAGGACTTACAGGAATATCTAAATCTTCTGCAAGGTAAGTTTCCCCAAACCCACCTGCACCTAATTGTTTGATAATCTGGTAACGTTGACGGAGAATCTTACCAATCATAAGATGTTATCTTTCTAACCCTGTTTCCATCTATAATAACAGATAATCTCTCTTTGTGTCTCTCTCCGCGCCTCTGCGTCTCTGCGTGCGAAAAAAATTAAATAACTTTAAGCGATCGCCCCCATTACTCCATTAAGTATATTTTATCACCACTAAAGCAGTGATAATTAAACGCAGATGAACGCAGATAGACGCAGATGGTTTTATACTTTACCAGACTGGGAAAAGCTATATTACAATGATTAAATCACTAAAATATATTTGGTGTTAATTATGTTGAAAAAACTGATTCTCGAAAATTGGAAAAGTTTCCGTTATGCAGAACTTCCCCTTGATCCTTTAACTGTACTTATTGGAACTAATGCAAGTGGTAAATCTAATGTTGTGGAAGCATTGGAATTTTTACAAAGAATAGCTAATGGTGAAAATATTGAAACAGCTTTAGCAGGAGATAAAACACTTCCTGCTATTCGTGGTGGTGTAGAATTGGCTGCAAGAAAACCGGAAACTGAGTTTAAGTTAAAGGTACTTGTTTCAGGTGAAGATAATGAGGAGGATTATTTATATATTATAAAAACACAAACAATCCCTGTAATTAAATCTCTTGAAGAATATATTGAACGCCAAAGTATTATTGATAACAATGAGAATATTCAAAGATTTACTCTTAGGGATTCTTATTTCCCAAGAAAAAGTGGCATAAAATCTTTCAACTCTACGTTTGATTTTAGAGAGATGATCATGAATAATTGCGATTTTAAGACTGATTCTAATGGTAGTATTATTATAGGTAAAGAGTTTGATAAAAATTACTTTTTTTCTAGAGATGAAGCTAAATATTGTGTGAGTTCCAGGTTGGAAAATATTTTAGTTCTCAATCCTCTTCCATCTACAATGCGTGATTATTCTCGACTTTCTGAAAACCTAGAAAGTGACGCTTCAAATATTGCTGGAGTATTAGCAGCATTACCAGATGATAAAAAAACAGAAGTTGAAAATACCCTATCTGAATATATTAAATATTTACCAGAAGGTGATATTAAAAAAGTATGGGCTGAACCAGTAGGAAGACTGAAAACAGATGCAATGTTATACTGTCAAGAAGAATGGAAACCAGGAGAAATTACAGAAATTGATGCTAGAAGTATGTCAGATGGAACATTGCGATTTTTAGCAATTCTTACAGCATTATTAACCCGTCCTGAAGGTAGTCAAATTGTTATAGAAGAAATAGACAATGGTTTACATCCTTCCCGTGCAGCATTATTAGTCAAAATATTAAAAGAAATTGGCAGTAAACGCAATATTGATATTTTATTAACTACTCATAACCCAGCTTTACTTGATGCTTTTGGTTCAGAAATAGTTCCCTTTGTAGTTGTTGCACATCGAGATTCAGAAACCGGAGAAAGTAAACTTACTTTGTTAGAAGATATTGAAAACTTTCCTAAATTATTTGCTTCCTATTCCTTGGGACAAATGACAACAAAAGGCGCGATTGAACGCAGTCTTTCTCATGGTGTATAATTGGGGGAGTAATTTAAAAAAATGAGAAAAGTTTTATTAATAGATACATCTTTATTATGCGTCTGGTTACAAGTTCCAGGTAAAGAAACTGCGGGTAATAATAAATGGGATTTTGAAAGTGTTAATGATAAAATTAAATTAGAAATAAAAAAAGGAACAACCTTGGTACTTCCTTTAGCTACCGTAATAGAAACAGGAAATCATATTGCACAAGCGAAAAGCGGCGATAAATGGACATCGGCGGAAGAATTTAAAAAAATTATGATTTTTGCTGCTGATGAAACAAGTCCTTGGGCTGCTTTTCGTGAACAAGTTGTATTATGGGAAGCAGAAGAATTAAAAAAGTTAGCTGATAAATTTCCCAAGCAAGCTGTACAAAATACCTCAATGGGTGATGCTAGTATTGTTGTCCTGGGGTGGTATTATTATAGTGAAAAAGGTTTTCATGTAGAATTTCTCACAGATGATGATTTATTGAAATCTCAAGAACCACCACCACCAACCACACCCACCCGTCGTAGTAGTCGCAGAATATGATAAGACTTAATACAGAAGCAGAATAGAGAAAAATTGAAGTTTACTTAATACATAAATTTTAAACATTTCTTAAAAATACAGATGGATCAATATGAAAGAAATCACTAAGTTTCTCGATGTGTTCAATGGTGAGGGTTTGTTTTCCCGCTATAACATCAGACAATATAGTTTCATCTTCAAAAATTGATATTAAATCTGTAAATTGTAAATTCAATTCTGCCATTAATACTTTTAATAATTCTACTCCATAAATGTCACGAATGGGATAATTTTGATCCTCATATTCAGATACCACTAATCCTAATAAATGTAGATAATCTCGTTCATCAGGAGTTAAATTTCCTTGATCTAATAATTCATCAATGATATTTTGAGTTCTGGTTAATTCTTCCTCAGATGTGATTTTTCTGGGTGGAAAAGAAGTAATTAATTCTAAGTATGTTTTAGGTGTACCAAGGGTCTTGTTTCCAGTTTTGTTTATCATATTCTGCATGGGTAAGGATATGGCGAATATACACTTCTTGATATTGATAGTCTACTAATGCAATTAGTCGGTAATTATTACCACTAATATTAAAAACAGTCAAATTACCAACTAAATCAGCAGATGGAAATACTTGACGTAATTGAACAAAATTTTCCCATTTAGCTTTACTAACAATTTTATACCATGTTTCTAAGTTTGATTCAGCTTTGGGATGTTCTTGAGAAAATTCTTTTATTCTTTTTTTGCTGATAATGTGCATATTATTACTCATCCATTAAATCAGCAATTATGCGATCGTAAATATCTTGCCACAGGGTTAAATGTTGTTGAAAGTTGAGAATAACAGCGATTTTTTGACCTTGACTATCAGTTAAAAACTGAATATTTTCCGGTTCAGGCATTAATTTATAAATTAGCTTCATTATCATTTATAATTATAAATTTTTTTGATCTGTACTCTAAAGCCCTATGATACATTTCTTTAAAGTATTTACCTAATTTACGATTGTACTTTTTTTCATGTTCATTAATGATTGGTTGTAAATCGCTATCACCCAAAAAATTTTCAAAAAATAACCAACCTAATAAGTGGGGAGTAGTTTGTACTAATCTAGGATTCATGACTTCACTAGCAAGATTTCTAGCACATCTATCATCTGTTAAGAAAGCTTGGTTGGTTTTTTTAGCAAACACGATAGAATTTTTTAAAGCATAAGCCAAAGCTTGTGTGCTGACCTTTAATTTATTAGCCCATTCAATAGCTTTATTAGGATTCCAGTTTCTACAATCTGGAATATTGCTGAGGAACTCTGGAGGCATGAGATAACGAGATGCAAATGTATTTGCTCTAACTTCAACTCGTTCTTTTTTGTCTGACTCAAGAGACAGAACAAAATCTTTTTCTTCGTCTAAAATTGCATGAGCAGATTCATGTGCAGCAGTAAATCTTTGCCTATACACATCTTCACTGTAGTTAACTAGCACACATTTACCCGCTACAGGATGTCTAATATACAAACCTGAAATATTAGAGTTGCCTAACTCACGACGGAAAATATGAAATCCCAAACGTCGAAAATCATCATAGATATTACTATTGATCTGATTGACAGAATATCCTAAATGTTCTCTCAGCTTTTTTGCTGCTTGTTCTCCGTGACCTTTAAAGTAGTTTCCTTCTTTAATAAAACTGAATGGTTTATAATCTTTCCTGGGAATTAAACTTAATAAAAACTCTTCACACTCGCATAGAAAAAGAAACTCTTGGACAGACCAACGATCTTTTTTGGAAAACTGATCACCATGTCTTCTAAAGAGAGTATCAGTTTGTTCAAAAGGTGCTAATTTTTCATTTGATATAAAGAACTGGTAATCACATTTATAGTAATCTGCTAATATCAAAACCTCATCACCTGTTGGTTTTCTATTTCCATTTTCAAGATCATTCAAAGATTGTACTGTAATACCAGTTGAACCTGAAATTTCATCCAATGAATTTTCAAACTGCGCTCTATATTTTTTCAACTTTGAACTGAATAGTGCGAGATCAAATGTCATACAGTTGATTCTCCATAACAGAATTATTAAAGTTAAATCTAACGCATAATTCAATCAAGAAAAAATAATTTCTTAAATACCGCAGTTTGAGAAATATCCTCAAACCAACCAAATAATATTTTATACTATCCTTACCTGTTTCCTAATCTTTGTAACAATTCCTCACGGGATAAACAACCCAAAGACAAAAGTAACTGAGTCCGTTCCGTTCAGCAACAGGAAATTTAGCATTTTTGTAAAGTTGCGATATCTCTCTCTGCGCCTCTGCGTGAGAAAAAAACATTAAAAAATTTAAAGCTATCGCCCCCATTACCCCATAAACTATACTTCAGCTGGTTCTTTCACTGTTGATAACCACCGACTATAAGCCACTTCATCACCAGCAAAAGAATCAACAGATACCTGTCTTTCTGGCATAGGTTGTAAAGGAGCATTAATAGGTGAATATTTGCAATAACAAATAACAATCATATCAAAACCCATACCCACAGGAATATCAGGAGTATAGGTTTCTACATGGGTTACTTCCCAATCACTGAGACGATAATGGGTTTTCGCTTCTGGATATTGTGGATCAGCAAACTGATCAACACGAATAAACTCTGGTAGACGATATCCGGCTTCTGGTAATGGTTGATCTGAACAATCATAATGTTCAGCTAAAGTTTTAGTTAAAGAACCTGTATGAGCATACTTTCTATCTTGCCATCCCGGTTGACGCTTCTCAGCACGAAAAACAATCCACTTACGCATTATTCTTACTCCTCATCAGTGTCATAATAGGACTGTGGAAATTCAGTTTTACCCTCAAACACACAATCTACAGGTAAAATATCGTTACTCGTTTTCTCCATATCAACCAACTTCCAACCATATTTCTCAGACATCTCATCACAACAGTCTTCATCTGCTGCTGCATGACGAGATTTATTTTCTTCTTCGTCGTATCTCGATTTTGGCATATCTGTATATTAATTCCTGCTCCAAAAAAATCAAACTAACTTATCCCATAGTAGTACCACTATAAACCTAAGTCAATTCAAAGTAGTTTTACAGTAGATGTATATTTCACGAAAGTAGAACAGTAAAATAATAAAGTAGCATCAGTAATCACAGTGGCAACCGACAAAATCAGAGTATCAACCTATATACAACAAACCCTGAAAGAAGAAGCCGAAAAAATAGCCGATCGCCAGGGTAGATCCTTGAGTAACTATATCGAACAACTTATTAAACAAGATGTAGCCAGAGCAAAACAAGAAGGAGAAATACAGTGATATAAATTACAGATATAAAATTAACCTTTGCCTTCTCTTTAGGTAAGAAGCGATCGCCCTCTTTACTCAACGTCCAGTTATGATCAAATAATGTAAAATTTAACCCAATAATCTAAACTAAAATTCTATGAAAACTTTCACCGCAATTATTGAAAGAGACGTACAAACAAAACTTTATGTAGGTTACGTTCCAGGTTTTCCAGGAGCGCATTCTCAAGGAGAAACATTAGACGAATTACAGCAAAATTTACGTGAAGTAATTGAAATGCTGCTCGAAGACAAATAACCCTTATTAAAATCATAATCTTTCCTTTCCTCTTTGCGTCTTTGCGTCTTTGCGTGAGAAAAAAATTAAAAAACCTTAAACAACCACCCCCATCCCCCCAACCCCACGCTATCATCAAAAATAGTGCCAAAAATCGCAGCATCTACACATGACCACACCAGAACCCCAGCAACCTAATACACCCCTCAGCGACACAAAACTGGTAGAAGACCGCAGCAAGCTGAGTAAAATGTATCAGCACTACGTAGAAATGAAAGATAAATACCCCCATGCGTTGCTGCTGTATCGTGTTGGTGACTTCTTTGAAACCTTCTTTCAAGACGCTGTAACCGTATCCAGAGAATTAGAATTAGTCCTCACCAGTAAACACGGGGGTGATGTGGGTCGGGTAACTATGACAGGTGTACCTCATCACGCATGGGAACGCTACACAACTTTATTGGTAGAAAAAGGTTATGCTGTAGTTATTTGTGATCAAGTTGAAGACGCATCAGAAGCGGTAGGTTTAGTGAAACGGGAAGTTACCCGCATCCTCACACCGGGAACTTTGTTAGAAGAAGGAATGCTCAAAGCTAGTCGCAATAATTACTTAGCGGCTGTGGTAATTGCGGTCAATTATTGGGGTTTAGCTTATGCTGATATATCAACTGGGGAATTTCTCACTACTCAAGGAAGTGATTTAGAACACCTTACCCAAGAGTTAATGCGATTGCAACCTTCTGAAGTGCTTTTTCCCACCAATGCACCGGATTTAGGTACTTTACTACGACCGGGGGAAACTTCACCTTCCCTTCCTCAATGTTTACCACCCACATTTTGTTATAGTTTGCGATCGCAACTTCCCTTTTCTCAAGCCGAAGCCAGAAGTAAAATATTACAGAAATTCAAATTGCGATCACTCGAAGGTATCGGTTGTGAACATCTCCCCCTTGCAGTCCGCGCTGCTGGTGGACTGTTAGAATATCTGGAAGATACCCAAAAACAAAACCCCGTATCTTTGCAATTATTACGCACCTATACTTTAACTGATTATCTGATCGTAGACCATCAAACCCGTCGCAACCTAGAAATTACCCAAACCGTGCGGGATGGTACTTTTCACGGTTCTTTATTATGGGCTTTAAACAGAACCAGCACCGCTATGGGTAGTCGGGCTTTAAGAAGATGGTTGTTACAACCGCTACTGGATATTAAAGGGATTAAAGCTAGACAAGATAGTATTCAAGAACTGGTAGATAATACCCCTTTACGGCAGGATTTACGAGCATTATTAAGGAAAATATACGATTTAGAACGGTTAGCAGGTCGTGCAGGTTCAGGTAGAGCAAATGCACGGGATTTAGTCGCTCTAGCTGATTCTATCTCTCTTTTACCGGAATTAGCTTACCTAGCTTCGGAAGCGCGATCGCCTTTTTTAAAAGCCTTGCAAAAAGTCCCCCCTGTACTTGAAGAATTAGCAAAAAAAATACAATTACACATAGTAGAATCACCACCCAATCATTTAAAAGAAGGCGGTTTAATTCGTCCTAGTATAAACCCGCAGTTAGATGAAAGAAAAGCTACAGTAGAAGCAGATCAACAATGGATTGCAACTTTAGAAGTTGATGAAAGGGTGAGAACAGGTATTGCTAATTTAAAAGTCGGCTTTAATAAGACTTTTGGGTATTATATTAGTATTTCACGTTCTAAATCCGATCAAGTTCCTGAGAATTATATCCGTAAACAAACATTGACGAATGAGGAACGTTATATTACTCCTGAGTTGAAAGAACGAGAAGCACGGATATTGACGGCGCGAGATGACTTAAATCAGCTAGAATATGAGATTTTTGCCGCTTTACGGGATGAAGTGGCTGAACACGCGGATACTATTCGTAATATTTCCCGTGCGGTGGCTGCTGCTGATGTATTATGTGGGTTAGCTGAGTTGGCGGTACATCAAGGTTATTGTCGGCCGGAAATGGTGGAAGGCCGGGAGGTTGAGGTTATTGATGGCCGTCATCCTGTGGTTGAACAGTCTTTACCTTCTGGGTTTTTTGTTCCTAATTCTACTTGGTTGGGTGAGAAGAATTACGGAGAAACGAACCACGTTCTGCGAAGCAGTTCCCGAAGGGTAGACACGAAGGACACGAAGGAAGAAGAGAAGAGAAGAAAGAATGATACATCTTATCCTGATTTGGTGATTTTGACGGGTCCTAATGCTAGTGGTAAAAGTTGTTATTTACGGCAGGTGGGTTTAATTCAGTTAATGGCGCAAATTGGAAGTTTTGTACCCGCTAAGTCTGCTAGGTTGGGAATTTGCGATCGCATTTTTACTCGTGTGGGTGCAGTTGATGATTTAGCAACTGGTCAATCTACTTTTATGGTAGAAATGAATGAAACTGCAAACATCTTAAATCATGCAACTGCGAAATCTTTGGTTTTGTTAGATGAAATTGGTAGAGGAACTGCAACTTTTGATGGTTTATCTATTGCTTGGGCTGTGGCAGAATATTTAGCAGTGGAGATTAAAGCTCGGACTATTTTTGCTACTCATTATCATGAGTTAAATGAGTTAGCGAGTATTATTGATAATGTGGCAAATTATCAAGTTACGGTGAAAGAATTGCCTGATCAAATTATCTTTTTACATCAAGTTCAACCCGGTGGTGCTGATAAGTCTTATGGTATTGAAGCGGGAAGGTTGGCGGGTTTACCTGCGGTGGTTATTCAACGAGCAAAACAGGTAATGGGACAAATTGAAAAACACAGTAAAATTGCTATGGGGTTAAGGGAAGGACTTTGATGAATCATAAAAATTTGAACTTTAACGAAAACTTTGTAGAGCAAAGAGTTACTTACTCATCAGAAAAAGATGGTCAATTTTTGATAGTCGAAAATGTACCAGCTAGAGTCAATTTAGAAACGGGTGAGCAGTTCTTTTCTCCTGACACTGTTGAACAGTTACAGCAAATTATTTTGCAGCAACCTCAACCAGTTCGGTTTATGCAAATTCCAGTTTATAAATTTGCGGCTTAAAGTTAGTAAATAAGGCTATTAGTTAAACACAGGAGTATTTAGGATGCATGAGATAGAAACAGTTACAGAAAAATCTCTGAACATAAAATTAGTAAATACTCTCATTCAAATTATTCGATCTCTTTCTCCAGAAGAACGGAAAATGTTAGAGCAAGAACTATTTGTTGATAATTCTGAACCGTCAACTCACGAAATAATCAAACTAGCTGAAATGAGAAATTCATTTAACTTTCTCCACGATGAACCAGATATTTACACTTTAGAAGATAGAGAACCTGTGTCAATACTTTTCGGTTAAGCTCAAAACCATGAAATTGGGTAGGTTGGGTTGAGGAACGAAACCCAACATTTACAGACATTTGTTGGGTTTCACTTTGTTCAACCCAACCTACAAAAATCCTTAACCGAACAGTATTGGAACCTGTGTAATGTCTCTCAAAAAAGAAGATGTGATTTTAGCACCCTTCCCAATCTTGACTGGTATCACACACAAAATCATCAGCAATAATATCATCAAATAAATAAGGACAATTTTCGGGAAAAGTTCTTAATGGTAAATTAGTTTCCCGTAAAGCTAAATCAACTCCTGCTTCAAAACCATCTAACATAGCTTCTTCGATGCGAGATTTTAAACTAGGGTTTTGTCGCAGATGTCGCAGAATAGCGCGACGTTGTTCTCTAATTGTTAAAAACCAACTGCGAGAACGGTTTTCCGGTTGATATTCCCATTTTAAAAGATGACCTAATAATACACCCAAACGACTTGCTAATTCTCGATATTCCTGCCTTCCCAAAGCTTGAATTTCCTCTTGTAAATGTTGCCAGTCTAATTCTAAAACTAGCCTTTCTTCTAAAGCTTTAGCTTGTTGTTGTGTCCAACAATAGAAATCTTGATGATACAAAGAAGAAGATTGATATTGATCCATATTCAGATAATTTTATCTTTATCTGCAATGATATTTTTATTATATAACTTATCCCAAAATTTATCATTTTTCCATACAATTTTTAACAATCTTATCCACCTGCTATGACAGCATATTTATCAATTGATAATTGACAATTGACAATTGTTTCATTTACAGCAGATTTCGTTATTATGAGGTACAAATCATAATAATAAAACTCTTGTGGGGTGGGCATCTTGCCCGCCCAAAGTGTACCTAATTACACCGGAAAGTGCTGTAATTGTCCATTATTGAAATTGCTTTCTTACTTTGCGCCTTTGCGTGAGATAAAAAAATTTAGTCCCAACACCTAAAAATTACTGTAATTTTCAATTTTCACTTTTCAATTTTCAATTCCCCAAAATTTTCCTAGCTGCTGCTAAAATCAAACGTTGTTCAGCACGAGCTATCGCTTGATAAGTCCTCTCCACCGCTTCCGGTTCTACAGAAATAGAACTAATACCCCATTCCACCAACTTATCAATAATTTCTGGATACAAAGCAGGTGCTTGACCACAAATAGAACAAGGAATACCCCCATCTTTAGCCATTTTAATTAATTGAAAAATTGCACCCATCACCGCTGGATGACGTTCATCAAATATACTTGCTAATTCTCCTTTTTCTCGATCCACGCCTAAAATTAATTGTGTCAAATCATTAGTACCAATAGAAATACCCCTTACCCCAGCTTTAATATATTCAGGTAATAAAAATAATATACTGGGAACTTCTGCCATAATCCATAATTGAAAATGGGGATTTTCAGTTAATCCAGCTTCTTCAACTTGACGACGACAAAATACAAATTCTTCCACAGTCCTCACAAAAGGCAACATCAAATGAATATTACTATAACCATTTTTTTGTAACCTTGATAAAGCCTTTAATTCTAATTCAAAAACCGCCGAATTTTTCACATAACTCCAAGTACCATGTTCACCTAAAATTGAACTTGATGCAGATTTTACACCATAACTCAATGAAGGAAAATCTTGTGGTCGCCAATCTAAAGAACGATATAAAATAGGTCGAGGTGCAAAACCAATGGCAAATTTTTTAATTTCCTCAGATAAACTTTCTAATAATTCCGTTTGTCTACCATCCAACAACCAAGCTTGAGGATTTTGTCCCTGCAAAATATTCAAAATCATCAACTCTGAACGCAACAAACCCACCCCATCCACAGGTAAACTTTGTACTGTTTCAATCAAATTTGTTTGACTAAGATTAACTAATAATTGGGTGGCAATCATCGGTAATATTTTAGCATTACTCAACCCATAATGAGGCTGATTTGCATGATGATCAAATTGTTCTTTTTTATTCTCGGTTAATGAAATTTTCTCTCCATCTTTCAAGATATTACCCTCTTTTGAACCACGATAAACTTCTCCCCTATCACCATCAAGCAATAGATTTTCACCAGTTTTAATTAAATTAGTCGCATTTTTAGCACTGACTACAGCAGGAATACCCAATTCCCTAGATAAAATGGCCGCATGACTGGTTAATCCTCCTCTTTCTGTAATAATACCACTGACTTGATGTAGTAAAGGCAACCAATCAGGAGTAATAGCAGGAGCGATTAAAATTACTCCCTTGGGTATTTGTGTAGGTTTGGGTTGTGAAGCAAGAATGACATACGCGGTAGCAGTTATCCGCCCTCTAGCTGCCCCTATTCCTTTGAGGAGCAAGTTAGGAATTAAAGACGGTGGAACATTAACTTGAGTAATGTAAAGTTTTGGGGTAGGAATATTAATTGTAATTGTCCATTTTATCGTTAATTTTGTCCCTATTTCACTAAATAATTGATTGCCTAAAATAATGATTTGTTGGATAAATTCTTCGGGAAGTGCATACTGTTTTTGTTGTTCCTCATTGAGCAGATAGGAAAATAAACAATTGTGATCTGTGATTAATTTAGATGGGTATTCTTCAGCAGTCACAGATATAGGATTATGAACAGAATAGGCGAGAATTTTATTTCCTAATTGTTGTTCTTGAATAATTCCAGTATTTTTTTCAAGGTAATAAACATCTGGTAATACTTCACCCTTCTTAATAGCTATTCCTAATCCATAAGTTGCTTCTATTTCTACTCCTGATGTATCAGCTTGGAATGAACCAGAAGCGATCGCATTTTCTACCGGTTGCACTAACACCGCAAAATTAATGTGTTGTAAATTAATGCCGACACTTTGCCAATATAGTAAACTTCTAGCACGAAATAACTGACTCCAAGTTTGTTTTAAACCTTCAGCGATAGCTTCCTCATTACAAACACAAAACACCGACTCCAGCAACCCAGAAATATTTCCTATCAACTGATTACCAGATGATATACTTAAACTCGGACGCAAAATTAAACATTTCCCTTCCCAGGTTTTAGCAGCTTGGAAAATCTCACTCACCCAATACTTTGGTAAACTACCAGCAATAATTTCCTGACGCAAACGGCCAGCCACCTGTTGAAGTTGTTGCCAATTACCCACATCTAAATGTAAGGAAGAATAGGGTAAGTCCGCCACTAATGACTCTGAACTATTGAGAGTTTCTAGAAATTCTTGCCACACATTTGTAGAGACTACAAAACCAGGTACTACTGGATAGCCCCTTTGCATAATTTTACTCAAGTAAAACGCCTTATCCCCAACTTGGGTGCGGTCTTGTGATTTAATGTTGTCTAGCCAGTAGAGTTTGTCCACTCAATTCGTTAGGTGTCATTTGTGCAAGTTTTACGTATCATTTGTCGATTATCGACCCACTGACCTTATGGTAAAATATAATTGCTACATTTTTCGATTATTTCCTCAATATATAATTTCAGGTAAATAAATAGAAATATAAATAAATATTATTGAACATTGACTTTTTGCCATTACATGACTAAGTTAGGGTAAAATATAATAACTTTTTCGTTAATACACATTTATTGACAAATCCTTACTATATTGCCAGCAATGATTGGCTGAATATCTGCTTTCGCCTCTGTCTAGCATTGCTAATTGGTTCAATAATCGGTTTAGAAAGGCAAATCAAGCATAAACCGGCTGGTTTAAGAACTCAGATGTTAGAGGATGTTTGAAAAGTTTTTAATGTATAAATAAACCCCTCTCCAAACCCTCACAGGGGTAGGTTTTTAATATTATCTGTTAAGGCAAGACCTGGAAGACAAGGAGGGAAAGTGTTTCATCTAATACTTTTCAAACAACCTCTAATATCATGTTATTTTGTTGCAATTTCATATCTTTTTGGTTAGTCAATGGAGAATAGGGAATAATAAACAATCACTAATTATCAATTATCAATTATCAATTATCAATTATCAATTATCAATTACATGATATTTCTCCGCCTTTTACAAAGAGAACTTGTGAAGATTTTAACCATTGAGAGTCAAAAGCACCTAAATGGGTAGTAGTAATTAAAGTCTGAAAACGGTCTTGAATAGCATCAAGTAATTGATTTTGACGGGATAAATCTAATTCTGCTAAAACATCATCTAATAAAAGTAAAGGAGCTTCATTAACGACTTCTTCAATTAATTGTAATTCTGCTAATTTTAAAGCTAAAACTAAAGTACGTTGTTGACCTTGAGAACCATATTGACGAGCAGGTGTTTGATTAATAATTAATTCTACCTCATCCCTATGGGGTCCAACAAGGGTAGTACCTCGGTGTAATTCAATAACAGAACGTTGTTGAATTTTCCCGAAAAAATATTGTGCAATATCTTCATTATCATCTTTTTTTATTGGCACATTAGGAGCATAATTAATTTCTAAAATTTCTGTACTACCACTAATACTAGCGTGCCATTTGGCAGCAATAGGTGTTAATCTTTGAATAGCTCTATCGCGTCTTCTAATTACCTTTGTGCCGGCGTTAACTAACTGTGCATCCCAAATAGCTAATTCCGAATTTTGGCTTTTAACTCCTGACTGCTGACTCCTTTTCAAAAAAGCATTACGTTGGCGTAATACTTGGTTATATTGATGTAAAATGTGAGCATAAACTGGTTCGAGTTGAATCAAAAGAGTATCTAACCAATTACGACGAACTTCAGGACTACCACGCACCAATTCTAAATCTAAACTAGAAAATTCTACAGCATTTAAAACACCGAGAAAGTCCATTTGACGGCGGACTATTTCACTGTTTATAGCTACAGTACGGCGGCCATGTCGGCGTAAGGTTAATGTTAAATCACTTATTCCTGCGCTTCTTTCTAGGGTAGCATTAATTTGAGAGATATCTTCACCATCTTTAATAAAATCACGATCTTTACCCATGCGGTGCGATCGCAATGTTGCTAACAACTCTACAGACTCCAATAAATTAGATTTTCCTTGGGCATTATTACCAACTAAAATTGTTTTAGGGGCAGTAAATTCAATTTTCTGCTCTTGATAATTACGAAAATTTCTGAGGTGTAGATTTTTAAGATACATATTTAAGCATTCAGGAGTCAGTGGTTCGACTTCGCTCACCAACCGGAGTCAGGAGTCAGGATAAAAATAATTAACTTTTGACTATTTCCTATATTCTCTTATTTACGAATTACTAAAGAATTTATTCAGTAAACCATTTTAGTAATTTAAACATAGTAATAGGTAATATTGATTGATTATTACCAATCATCTATTACCAATTACCAATTACCCATTACCAATCAAACATTCTTCTTGCCCATAACGCGGAAGAAAATCTTTTCTCCTTCAATCCAAACAAACATCAAGGCACTGAAACCAATACAAATTAGTAACTCATTAAAAGGCAGATAATGAGTACCAAAAAAGGCTCGCAGAGGTGGAACATAAACCAGCATTAACTGTAAAATCGTAGTGGCAACTACAGCGCCTAATACGAATTTATTAGAAAGAGGATTCATTTCTATTGTTAGCTGATTGTTAGAACGAATAGCGATCGCATGACCCATTTGGGCAAGACATAAAGTAGTAAATACCATTGTCTTCCAGCGTTCGGGATTTAGATTTTCTCCGGTGGCTATTTGGACGTGAGAATAAGCCCATTGCATGAGAATAATTGTAATAATCGCAAATACAATCCCAATTCGTACCATGTAAGCACCCAAACCCCTAGCAAAAATACTTTCACGGGGACTAAAAGGCGGACGCTGCATGACATCCGGTTCTGGGGGTTCGACAGCTAAAGCTAAAGCAGGTAAACCATCTGTCACCAAGTTCATCCACAGAATTTGTAAAGGTGTGAGGGGAACACCACCCAAACCCAAAAGTGGCGCTGAAGCAATGGTGAGAACTTCGCCGATATTACTACCCAAGATGTATTTAATAAACCGCCGAATATTGGTATAAACAACTCTACCTTCTTTAGTAGCAGCAACAATAGTGGCAAAGTTATCATCTAACAGCACCATATCACTGGCTTCTTTACTGACATCTGTACCGGTGATACCCATAGCGATACCGATATCAGCTTGTTTCAGGGCGGGTGCATCGTTAACCCCGTCTCCCGTCATGGCCACAAATCTACCACGACGCTGTAAAGCTTGAACAATTCGCAGTTTGTGTTCTGGAGAAACCCTAGCATAAATACTGACTAAATCAACTTGTTGTTCTAGTTCAGGATCACTCATGCGCTGTAATTCTTGACCAGTGAGAACTCTAGCATCTGCATCAGCGATACCCAAGTCAAGAGCGATCGCCCTAGCAGTCAACTGATGATCACCAGTAATCATAATCGGGCGAATACCAGCCTGACGACATTCTGCCACAGCCGCCCGCACTTCAGGGCGTGGAGCATCCAACATTCCCACCAAACCCAACCACACCAAATCATTTTCAGAAGTATCTTCTGAAGCTTCGGGGGGTATTTCTGTTAAAGGTTTATAAGCAAAACCCAATACCCGCAGACCTTGAGAGGCCATTTGGTCATTAGCTGCCAGAATTTGGGCGTGTTGTTCTTCGTCTATGGGAACAGAGCGATCGCCTAAATAAATGTGAGTACAACAAGCTAAAGTTAATTCTGGTGAACCCTTAGTAAACATTAAATACTGTTCTGAGTCCACAAAACCAGCTATTACCGGATCAACCCCAGTCATCCCTGGATCACCTGTGGCCACTGCTTCCACCTGAGAAATAACACTCATGCGTTTTCTTTCAGAAGAAAAGGGAAACTCAGACACACGGGGTAACTTACTATTCCATTGATCCTTTTCAATACCAGCTTTACCCGCCAAAGTCATCAAAGCGCCTTCAGTGGGATCGCCTAAAATTGCCCATTCTCCCGCTTCTTTTTGCAGTACCGAGTCATTACACACAGCACAAGCAACTAATAAAGCAGATATTTCTGGATGTTCTTCTAAATCAGCTTTTTGACCATCTAATTGAAAATCACCAACAGGAGCATAACCTTCTCCTGTGACTCGAAAAGTTTTTTGATTGGTGTAGACTGACTGCACCACCATTTTATTTTGAGTTAAAGTCCCGGTTTTATCAGAACAGATGGTAGTTACAGAACCGAGAGTTTCTACTGCTGGAAGTTTACGAATTAAAGCATGATGGCGCACCATCCGCTGAGTACCCAAAGCCAAAGTTACAGTAATCACCGCAGGTAAACCTTCAGGAACTACCGCCACTGCCATACTGAGAGAAACTTCTACCAATTCTTGTAAATTTTTCCAACCTATTCCCTTCACTAAATCATGGATCAGACCACCACCGACAACCAGAGCAACTAGCACCAAAGAACCGGATACCAACACATTACCCAGTTGCGTCATGCGTTGTTGCAGGGGAGTAGGTTCACTGTCCACCGACTGTAACATAGTGGCAATTTTGCCTAGTTCCGTTGTCATGCCAGTATTGGTGACAAGCACCTTAGCACGGCCTTGGACAACTTCCGTACCTTGAAAAACTAAATTAATGCGATCGCCGAGTGACGTATCTTCTGGTAATGTAAGTATGGCTTGCTTATTGACAGCTTCAGCTTCACCAGTCAATGCTGACTCTCGCACTTGCAAATTAGACTGTTCTATTAAGCGTCCATCAGCAGAAACCTGTACCCCCGCTTCCAGTAGCATCACATCCCCAGGTACAAGATCCTTCCCCGCTACATCCGTCAGTTTACCATTACGGATCACGCGCACTGAGGGCGAAGAGAGTTTTTTCAAGGCCGCCAGAGCTTTTTCTGCACGGCTTTCCTGGACATAACCGAGAATACCATTCAGGATTACAATCGCCATAATCGCAATTGTATCTTTAAATGGAACTTCACCAGGTTTTAATGTACCTTGTTGCAACGCCAAAAAATCTAAGAAACCAGAAATAAAAGCCACAAAGATCAGCATCAATAACATGATGTTAGTGAACTGATCTAGGAGAATCTCCCAAGGGCTACGGCCACCCTGTTCTTCTAGTTCGTTGGGACCGTATTTTTGCAAACGTTGTTCAACTTCTTGGGGTGTTAAGCCGCTGTCTGCATTGCTATCAAGCAGTTCTAAAGCTTTATCAACCTCCAAACCATGCCAAACTGCGGCACTTTCAGGTAAAGAATGAGCAGACATCGTGTAGGTTACAGGAAATGGTTACAAAATTCGATCATAATTTAGTGATGGCAGGATTTCCATCAATCATGTATTGGGGATAGGGGACTGGGGACTGGGGAAGAAGAGGCAGGGGAGCAGGGGGAAAAGAGTTATTTAATTTGACTTTTGACTTGATTTTGCCCAATGCCCAATGCCCCATACCCCATGACTAATGACTAATATCTAATGACTAATGACTAATGACTAATAATATGAGTTTGACACTCCCTAGTTTGAATGTTAGCCAGATGTTTGGGCAAAAAACTATTCGACCGTTTACTGCTGCTACCCTCTATGGTATTGCTTTCATTAAAGATAAACTCATTGCTATTGACTCTATCAAGGGACATCTGCTAGAGATTGACCCTATCTCTGATAACAGTAAAATTCTTAATCCCCACCAAGTTAAGGAATTTACAGATGTTACTGGTTTAGCTGTGTGGGAAAATACACTCTGGGTCAGCCGTGGTAATAGCGTTTATTTGTGTAAGTTGGGTTCTTGGGGTTTGGAGCATTTTGTTACTTTACCTTATGCGGCTGATGGTGTTGCGGTTTGGGAATCTACTGTCTATGTTAGCTGCCAAAGACTAGGTTATATTCTGATTTTTGACAAAGATACACGCAAAGAAATTACTAGATTTTATGCCCCTGGGGTGGGGAGAGAAAATTTGGCAGTCAGCGAAGAAACTCTCTGGGTTTGCGATCGCACAGAACAAACAGTTTACTCTATGGACCGGGCAACTGGAGAAGTTCGCTTTAGTGTCCTCACTCCTTTTGCTTCTCCTACAGGTATTGCTATCCACAGTCAGGAGCAAACCACAGCTAAGGATCTGCTCTATGTTGCTTACTCTACAGAAGAGCCTTATATTCGTGATAATCCCAATGCTGATCCTAATCATGAGCTAACTTATCGGGATATCACTTTTATTCATCCCTTGTATTATCACTACAACCTAGATAAACGCTACGCCTTATCTAATGGTTATTTGGTGGAAATGTCTTATGTGGAAGAAATTTCACCTTTAGAAGAAGTTTATTTACCCAATGTTGAATGGCGTATTGCTCTACCATCAGAAACAGAACGCCAAAAGGTTAAACAAGTTGAACCCATTGGTTTACCTTTCACAGAAGAAATTATCGAAGGACAACGGGTAGCTGTATTTAATTTTGATACTCTCGTTCCCGGTGAACGCCATATATTTGGCTGGAAGGCACTTTTAGAAGTTCGCGGTATTAAGTATCGCATCACACCCAAAGATGTAGAAGACCTCCCTGAACTCACACCAGAATTACAAACTCGCTATTTGGTGGATGATGATGATTTAGCAATGGATACAACCATTGTCCGCCGTGCTGCTCGTGATGCTGTTGGTTCGGAAACCAATATGTTACGAAAAATGTACAATATCCGCAACTATGTCTATGATGAGTTATCATATGGTATTAAACCCCACATAGATACACCAGACATAGTTTTAGAACGAGGTGTTGGTTCTTGTGGGGAATATGTAGGCGTATTGCTGGGTTTGTGTCGTTTAAATGGTATTCCTTGTCGGACTGTCGGCAGGTATAAATGCCCTCCTTACGGTGAAAAACAGGGAGTTCCCCTACAACCTGACTTTAATCATGTTTGGCTAGAGTTTTACATTCCTAATTTTGGTTGGCTACCAATGGAATCTAATCCCGATGATATAGGTGATTATGGTCCTTATCCTACACGCTTCTTTATGGGTTTATGCTGGTATCACATTGAAATTGGCAAAGGCGTTTCTTTTGAAACTCTTACCAGTAATGGTGAAAGGCTAACCAAAGAAGAAATATCCATTGGCAATTTGGCGATTAACCATATTCGGTTTACAATTCTTAAAGAATTACCACCGATTTAATTTGAGACTTCAAAATTGACAAATTGTATTTAGTAATGGGGTATCAGGTAGGAGCAGAATTAGCTCCTAACGCCCCTGGATACGACTGATATGCCTAAGTTAATCAAAAGTTTAAGGTTTAGGTAAAAAATTTTTATGTAGCCTTTAATGAAAATATCAGTAATTTTTCGGTTTAAGCTGTAAAATGGTGATATGAACTGCTCATCAGGAAATATGGAAAATAAACTTTATTCAACCATTGTTTGTGAAAACTGTATCAGTCAAGTTCACACGCACCTATCGAAGTATGAAAATAACGGATCAAGCAATTTGTAAACGGTAATAAAAGGTGAAAAATTGGACAAGTTCTGAATCTGAAAAAACTGTGGAACAAACACCATCAGGAAAAGTGCATGGTGATAAACGAGAATACCTGCACAACTACCACGACTGTTATCAAGAAGAACAGTTGATATATCAACATTTGCTGCATTTGGTACAAATGGAATCTCCAGACCAAATGGTTGGACGTTTTCGCGCTCTTTTTGTGGAACGTGCAAATTATCCTGAACCAGAAATCATTCCGATTTTAGACAAAATTACCGCATCTAAGCAAAAAAAAAATGAGTTTAACCTTTTCATTAATCGCTGTTGTCATATTTTAATTAATCGGTGGTATTTACAACCAAATTGGCATTATGCAATTGTGGATTTAATCAATTTGTTTGATTCACCATCTAATAGGTTGGGAATTAATTCTTTACGGATACGAGAAATTAGGCGTTTGCGGGAACTGATACAGATTTTTATTAATAGTGAGCAGTATGTAATCTTACGGCGATTTTTGCAATTAGTGAATCAAACTCCTAGAGTAAATAGTCTTGAAGAACACCAGCCTTTGAGTAATTTAATTCGGCGCTATCCCTATTTATATGAACATTGTTTAATTAGTGAAGATTCTACTTTTGAACAACAAGAAACAGTGAGACATTTTCAAGCAGAGGTACAAAAAAAATTTGAAGTAGATTTATCACAATATATAACTTATAAAGTGCGTCGGATTCAGGTTTTAAGAAACGTTTCCCCAGCGGAAGCTAATCGGATATTACGCCCTGTTGATAATCCTACATTATTGAGTGATAGGGATCTCTACAGTACGGTAAAACAATTTATTGGTAAAACAGATAGTAACTATACTTATCACGAGAGAGCGCAGCAGTTCTTACAATATATGAATCACAGGGGCAATAATTTCCATAATTTTAAGAAAGATTTACATGAGTATCTAATATCTTCCATTGATAGTAAATATGGTCAACGCCAATTTAATCAACGTTTGTCAAATCATTTACAAAATATATTACCGGATGCTGATGATCAAAAGATAAATGATTTTTTGGTGGTGAGAACTTGTAGTCAGTTATTAAATTTTTTAGTTGTTAATAGCCAAGCATCACCACAACACGCAACTTTTTTAGATTTAATTAGTAATCAAGGTTCTTTAGAAACCATTGGCTTGTTGCTAAAAGTGGTGTTAATTTGTAGTAAAGTGAAACCATATTTAGAAAAAAGATTTGGAATTTTATTTAATCATTATGAAAATGCAACTACAGATGCTATTGATTGGTTAGTAGCAACTTTAGAGCAATTAAATATTGCTATGAGTATTCATTTTGGTAATATTGATTTATCGTTTTTTAAGAGATTTTGTTAGTAGGTGACAGGTGCTACGCCATGGTGACAGTAGAAAGGCAGGATGTTTTAAATTACAAATTAGGAATTATTGGCGTTGAATGTGATTTTTCCGGGTTAAATTGAGAAAATTCACAGATTGAGTTAAACGGACAAAATCTACAATGATAACCAGGGTTAGGTGGAAAGATTTTACTAAAGTTATTGCTTGTAGCTGCATAGTTTTGTAAATCAATTTGGTGTTTATTTGCTACATTAGCCAACTCAAATTCCAAAGATGCTAACTCATGATTATTAATAGTAATTAAATCAGATTTTTTACCAATTTCCAAATTATAAAATGATGCTACGGCAGTTTTCCCAGGATAAAGATAACGTGCAGCTAATAAATAAACTAAAGCTTGTCTTTGATCAAAATCTGACTTACCAGTTTTAAAATCTAAAATATGCAAAGTGCTATCAGACTCAATAAAAACACAGTCCATAGCAGCATATAACCGAAAACAATAATTAGCTTTTTCAATGAAAATTGGTTTAGGAAAACCTTCATCACCAGGAGTTAATTGCAGAATGCGTTTATTTAACAGCAAAGGCGATTTTTGATATTTTTGTAAAATGTGCAGTACCCGTTGCTTGACTTGAAAAGTAAAATTGCTTAATTTTAACAACTGGGCTACTTTTTCCACACCATCTGATTGAGTTAACCAGTTAAGATGATGATGAAATTCATAGATACCTTTTTGGGCAAGCATACCAATCCGCTGTGGTGGTGTAGCTTGGGATAATAAAGCTTTTACCTCTGGTTCATGTTGTCGTGCTTTAATGAATCCCCTTCGCATTTGACAATGCCAATGTTCTTGGCCTCTTTTGGGGGAAACTAGGGACCAAAGGTGGTAACTTACAAAGGGTCTAGCAGGGATTGACATTGCTCAGGTACAGTGAGAGAAATTACCTTGGGGATACTTGCAGGATGGTGGTTGTTCCACAAGCTTTGCGGGATGCTTCCTCATAGTAGTGATGATGCACGGGAGAGAGTAGCAAAATGAGTAACCCTAACAATTCTGGTAAAATAAAATTCGGTACTGATGGCTGGCGTGGCATTATTGCCGATGATTTTACTTTTCCTAATGTAAGGAAAGTAACTAGGGCGATCGCTAGTTATCTGGAAACTGCCTATAGTAAAGACAGACCAGTTTTAATTGCCTACGATACAAGATTTTTGGCTGATGAGTTTGCACGGACATCTGCTGCGGTTTTGGCAGATTTAGGGTGGAATGTGAAAATTACGGATCGGGATTGCCCGACTCCTGTGATTGCCTACAATGCGAAACACCTTAATTCCGCAGGGGCTTTGATGTTTACTGCTAGTCATAATCCTGCACCATATTGTGGGATTAAATATATACCAGACTACGCTGGTCCTGCCACTCCAGAAATTACTGATACTATTGTGGCCAATATAGAAACGGCATCGGATGAGTTACCAGGAAGTAACCCATCGGGGACGATTTCTACTTTTGATCCGAAACCTGATTATTTGCATTTTATCTACACATTGCTGGATGTGGAAAAAATTAAGGGTGCAAATTTAAAAGTTAAGTACGATGCTCTCTATTCTACATCTCGTGGCTATTTAGATGAGGTGCTGCAACATTGCGGTACTCAGTTGGAAAGTTTCCACACTTGGAGAGATGTACTTTTTGGCGGTGGGATGCCAGAACCCAAGGGTGAACAGTTGGTTGAGTTGGTGGAAGCTGTAAAAGCTGATAAAGCTGACTTGGGTTTAGCAACGGATGGAGATAGCGATCGCTTTGGGATTGTGGATGAACTGGGAAATGTTCTGACTCCCAACACGGTGCTGTTGGTTTTAGCAAGACATTTAATCAAAAATAAGGGTAAAACAGGCGCAATTGTGAGAACGGTTGCGACTACTCATTTGTTAGATAATTTTGCGGCTAAAAATGGACTGCAAATTTATGAAACTGCGGTTGGTTTTAAATACATTGGTGAGAAAATGCGGGAAACCGCTGTTTTGATTGGTGGGGAAGAATCAGGTGGTTTGAGTATTATTGGCCATATTCCTGAAAAGGATGGGGTTTTGGCTGATATGCTGGTGGCTGAGGCGATCGCCTATGAGGGTAAACCTTTAAGTGTGTTAGTTCAGGAAGCTATTGCTGAAGCTGATGGTCCTTTGTATAACAACCGCTTGGATTTACACCTTACCGAATCTCACAAAAACGCTGTGATTGATGCCTATACCAAAAATCCTCCTTCGGAAGTAGCGGGAATTAAGGTGAAGGAAGTGGGAAGAAAGGATGGGATCAAACTGTATTTAGAAGAAGGTAGTTGGGTGTTATTGCGTCCTTCGGGTACAGAACCTTTGGTGAGAGTGTATATGGAAACCAACTCACCGGATCAACTGGGTCAAATTGCAGCGACGATGGAAACTGAAATTGCTAAGTTAGGATAGGTGACTGGGGACTGGGG